>JBEDAU010000136.1:0-7635 GCA_041177605.1 Cyanobacteriota bacterium
ACCCCGGCCATCTTCTACGCCAGCGACTATCGCCTCAATGGCAAAGACAGCACCTGGGGCGGGGTGATTCAAACCACCTTCCGCTTCTGATCCACTGGTCTTTCCACTGTCCAGGGCTCCGCACACGTGCAGCCTCCCCACGCTCGGGGAGGCTTTTTTATGACCAACAGACTCGAAAGCCATGGCGAAAACCAAACAGCACTCCACTCTTGATCGGGGCTTAACCGATTGCTAACGACCCCTGGGCAGGCTGATTGCTAGTTAGGTATTGACCCTAAAAGTCCTAGCCATGACCTTCGCCAAGAAGGCCCTGATTGTTGGTTCCATTGTCGCCATCGGCGCGGGTGCGGCCGCTTCCGCCCAAAGCACGATCAGCGGTGCCGGGGCCACTTTCCCGGCCCCCTTCTATCAGGCCGCCTTTGCCAGCGCCGCCAAGCAGGGCGTGCGGGTGAACTACCAGTCCGTGGGTTCGGGCGCTGGGGTGCGGCAGTTTGTGGGCGGCACCGTGGATTTCGGCGCCACCGATGAGCCGATCAAGGCCGATGAAGCGGCCAAGGTGAAGCGCGGTGTGGTGCAGTTCCCCGCCGTGGGTGGCACGATCGCCATTGCTTACAACAATCCCAGTTGCCAGGGACTGAAACTCACCCAGAAACAGGCCGTGGATATCTTCCTCGGCAAGATCAACAGCTGGGAGCAGCTGAAGTGCGGCAAGGGCAAGATCACCGTGGCCCATCGCTCCGATGGCAGTGGCACCACCTTTGCCTTCACCAACTCCCTCTCGGCCTTCTCCCCCGAGTGGAAGAGCAAGGTGGGTGAAGGCAAGAGCGTGAAATGGCCCGTGGGTGTGGGTGGCAAGGGCAATGAAGGTGTAGCCGGCGTGATCGCCAACACCCCTGGCTCAATCGGCTACCTCAACCAAGCCTACGTCAAGGGCAAGATCAAGGCCGCTTCCCTTCAAAACAAGGCCGGCAAGTTTGTGATGCCAACCCTCGCCGGTGGGGCTGCTGCCCTCAACAACATCACGCTCGATAGCCGCCTTGGCGGAGAAGATGCCAACCCCGCAGGGGCCAGCAGCTACCCGATCTCCACCCTCACCTGGATCCTGGCCTACGAAAGGGGCAACGGCACCAAGGCCGGCGACATCCGCAAAGCCATGCTCTATCTGCTGGGCCCCGCCCAGAACCAGGCCGACAACCTGGGCTACGTGCCGCTCAAGGGCAACATTCTTGCCCAGGCCAAGAAAGCGGTGGCCCGCATCGGCAAGTGAGCTGATTGCTCGGTGCCAGGGGAGGCTCAGGCCTCCCTTTTTTTGATGGTTCAGGATTGTGTTGGTTCAGGAGCGTTGGATGGCCCGGGCCGCGCCGTAGCCCAGCTGCTCCAGCGCCAATCCGCCCAGCAGACTGATCGCCAACACCGCCAGCACCTGCAGGGGCCGCCCTGCCTCCAGGCCCTGCACCAGCTCCAGCATCCAGCTGGAGCAGGGGGTGAGCGAGTCGCACAGGCCGATACCGCCCCACAGATCGAGGCGGGCGCGGTGGGGTGACGGGACCAGCAGCATGCCGATCAGCAGGCAGCCGATCAGGTTGGCCACCAGGTCGGCGCCCGTGATCGCCCGCAGGCCACTAGGGCCAGATCCCGCAGTTCGCGGCGCAGGTGCTGATTCATGGCGCCTGTTCCACCAGCAGCGCGGCCGAGGGGGCGCTCATCGTGCGATCGGCTCAGCGGACCCAGCCGGTTCGGAACGCAGCACCCGATCGGCCACCAGGCCGCTCAGCCAGGCCCCCAGCGGTGCGGTGGTCACGATGCTGAGCACGGCCACCGCCAGGATGATTTCCCCTGGAGCGGTGGGCAGCCCGGCGGCCCGCATCGCCATCAGCGGCAAGGCGCCGATCGCGGCCTGCACCGTGGCTTTGGGGATGGAGGCCACGGTCACGAAGAGCCGCTCGCCGGCGCTGAGCGCACTGCCCTGCAGGCAGAGCAGGGTGCCGATGCAGCGGGCCACCAGGCCGATCACCAGCACCGCCAGCCCCGCCAGGCCGCTGCGCCAGGCCACGCCCAGATCCACCTGGGCGCCCACCAGGGTGAACAGCACCAGCTCAGCGAAAACCCAGATCGAGGCGAGCTTGCCAGCGATCGGCGCCGCCAGGTTGGGGCGCAGCTCCAGCAGCACCACCCCCAGGGCGATCGCTGCCACCAGGCCGGTGAACGGCACCAGCATGTTGATGCCGCTCTGCAGCCGCAGCAGCAGCAGCGACAGGGCCAGCACCAGCAGCACCTGGCGGTTGGCCTGGGGCCGAAAGCGCTCGATCCAGCGAATCAACAACCAGCCCAGGGCTGCACCGGCAGCTGCACCCAGCCCCAGTCCCAGCGGCAGGCGCAGCAGCTGCAGGGGCAGCGCCGTGGTCTGCTTCGCGAGCAGCCCGAGCAGCACGCCATTCACCACGATCACGGCGATGTCATCGAGGGAGGCGGCTGCCATCACCATCTGGGGGATGGCTTTTTCGGTGCCGCGCCGCTCCGCGATCAGCCGCAGCATCAGCGGCACCACCACCGCCGGTGACACGGCCGCGATGACGGAGCCCAGCAGGCCCGCCTCCAGCCAGCTCAGCCCCAGCAACGGCTGGGCCACCAGTGAGATGGTGACCCCCTCCACTGCCGCGGGAATCCAGGCCAGCAGCAGCACCCGTCGCCCCACCTGCTGCAGCGTTTTGAGGTTGAGCCCCAAGCCCACCCGCAGCAGGATCACCACCAGGGCCAGCTGGCGCAGGTCGCCGCTGAAGGCCAGCAGCCTGGGATCGATGAGCCCTAGGCCCGACTGGCCCAGCAGCAGGCCCACGCCGAGCATGCCAATCAGCCCCGGCACCCCCAGGCGGCGCAACAGGCCATCGGCCAGCAGGCCGAGGATCAGCAGCTCCGCCAGGCCAAACCAGTTCACCACCAATCCTTAACCAACAACTGCTGTTGATTGGTGAGGCTGGCAAGGCATCCTCCTGTGGTCATGGGCGCCAGGCATCCGGGTTCAGTCTCGCAGCGTCTGTTGGTGCTGCCAGCCCTGGCGATGTTGCTCTCCGCCTGCAGTGGAGCGGGCCAGAAGGCCGCCTCCACGATTCAGATCAGCGGCTCGAGCACCGTGTTCCCCGTGATCGAGCGGGCGGTGGCGGCCTACCGCAACACCGCGCAGGGCAAGGGCGTGCAGGTGGCGCTGAGCGAGGTGGGCACCAGTGCCGGCCTGCGGCAGTTCTGCGCCGGCGACATCCCGATCGCCAATGCCTCCCGGCCGATCAGCAGCACGGAACTGACGCTCTGTGCCGAGCAGGATGTCACGTTCATCGAGCTGCCGCTGGCCTTCGATGCCCTCACCGTGGTGGTGAACCCGGGCAACACCTGGGCTGATTCGATCAGCACCGCCGAGCTGACCCGCACCTGGAGCAAGCAGGCCCAGGGCCGGGTGAAGACCTGGAACCAGATCAATGCCAGCTGGCCTGAGCGGCCCCTGCGCCTGTGCGCGCCAGGCAGCGACTCGGGCACGTTCGACTACTTCAACGAGGCAATCAACGGCGACAAGAGCAACGCCCGCACCGATGTGGAGAGCAGCGAAGACGACACGGTGCTGGTGGCCTGCGTGGCGGGCGATCCCAACGCCATGGCTTACTTCGGCTTCGCCTATTACCAGGCCAATGCCGAACGGCTCAAGGCCCTGCCTGTGGCCGGAGTCGACGGGGTGGCGGTGTCCCCCTCGGTGAAGGCGACCCAGCTGGGCACGTACAAGCCCCTGTCAAGGCCGCTGTTTGTGTACGTGAACGACAAGCAGATGCGGGCCAACGACCAGATCCGCAGCTTCGTGGGCTACACCGTGGGCAATGGCCTGCGGCTGGTGGAGCAGGCGGGCTACATCCCCCTGCCGGCTGACACCTACCGGATTGTGGAGTCGAAGCTCTACCGCCACATCCTCGGCACCTCCTTCGGCGGCGACCTGCCGGTGGGTCTGGGCATCGGCGAAGCGCTGCGGCGCAGCTTCGACAACACCCGCAAACCGGAATTCCGCTGAGTGTTCAGCCCAGGGCAGGATCCATCTCAGTCCAGGTCAGTTCCCCTATACCAGTCAAGTCGGCCTAGGGTTGGCTGGTTGGTGATTGAGCCACCATGATCAGGGCACGATGGAGTTGGGTGACTGCGGCAGTCTGCGCTTCGGCCGTGCCCTTGATCCAGCTATCTCCCGCCCTGGCGGACAGCACCCAGGCCTACTGTGTCCTGAGCCGGGCAGGCAAGGCCAGTGCAGCGGCGATCGAACAGGGGCCGTGTGTGTGGAGTCAGCGGCAAGGGAATGTGAATATTCTGTTCAACAAGCGCGAGTACGCCTTTTCAGTTGACGAGGAGGGGAAAAGTTACACCCGCATCAATCGTCAGGATGAAGCCGGGCCGGTTTTCACCCGTGCTGGCCTTTACACGTTGTCTGTCTATTGGCGCAAGCCAGCAGCTGATCGGCCCGGATGGTGAGCCGGTTCAAGCCGTATCCGTTCGTGTTGCATTTAATTAAAATCCAGGATCCGCTGGCTTTCGTTATCAAGTTGTTGGCTGCCACCATTTCTTTCAAGCTATATCACGGATGCTTGCCCAGAAATTGTTTCTTCGCGGTTCCAATCGCTGGCCCTAGGTGTCTGTCTGGCTCTGGCAGTTTCTCCTGATCAGGTGCAGTCCGTTACGGCGGCAGCTACCTGCAAGTTGACCAATACGGCGGTGAGCAAAACCCTCTATGAGGGGATCTTTAAGGTCAAGCAATCGCAGAGTGGCGCCAACACGATCTTCTCGATCACCATGCAGGGGGGCGAGCCCTTCCTGTTTGCTGGCCAGCGCGGTAACCCCACCTGGATGCACGGCCCTGAGCAGGTTCAATTCACGGATCTGCCGACTGGCGGGATTTTCCTTTGGGGCTCTTTTGCTCTGGTAGTGGCCCAATAGAGCCATGTCTGCCGCTCAACCGATAGGTTGGGCGGCCACCTGCCTCGGTGGCGCGGGCAGCCGGGTGCTCACCGCAAAGGCCAGCGCCACCAGCACCGCCGAGGTCCACAGGCAGGCCTGCAGGCCGCCCACCAGGAACAGGGCGCCGGAGAGCACGGTGCCCAGCAGACGTCCCGCGGCATTGGCCATGTAATAGAAGCCCACGTTGAGGCTTACATCCTCGGCCTCGGTATAGGCCAGGATCATGTAGCTGTGGATCGAGGAATTCATGGCAAACAGCACCCCGAAGGCCGCCAGGCCCACCACCACGGCGATACCGGGCTGCGCCACCTCGCGCCAGAGGGCGATGGCGATCAGGGCGGGGATGGCGGTGAGCAGGGCACTCCAGAACTGCACCGCCGCAACCCCCGGTGGTGCGCTCTGGCCCCAGCTGCGGCGCAGGGCGGGGGCGGCGCCCTGCACGATCCCGTAGCCGATCACCCACAGGCCCAGGGCGCCGCCCACCTCCCAGAAGCGCCAGCCCAGGGCGGCCTGCAGAAACACCGGCAGCGCCACCACAAACCACACATCGCGGGCGCCGAACAGGAAGAAGCGCGCCAGCGACAGCCCATTGATGCCTTGTGATTTGGAGAAGAGAGCTGTGAAGCCTGGCTTCTGCTTCATGCGGCCGATGTCGGCCGGCAGCACCAGCGTGAGCAGGAAGGCCGCAAACAGCCCAACCGCCATCGCGCCGACCGCCGCGTTGAAGCCGATGGTGGTGAGCAGCAGGCCGCCGAGGAAAAAGCCCACGCCCTTGAGGGCATTCTTGGAGCCGGTGAGAATCGCCACCCACTGGAACAGCTGGCTTTCGCCCTGGCTGTGATCCTCCGGCGTTTCGGGCACCACGGTCTTGATGGCGCTCTTGGCGCTCATCTTGTTGAGGTCCTTGGCGATGCCGCTGATCGCCTGGGCCACCATCACATAAAGCACGCTCCACCACTTCGGCCAGGTGTCGGCCACGGGAATCAACATCAGCAGCGCCGCCACCTGCATCAAGGTGCCGCTCCAGAGGGTGAGCCGCAGCCCGAAACGGGCCCCCAGCCAGCCGCCGGTGAGGTTGGTGATGACGCCGAAGAATTCGTAGAACAGGAACAGAAAGGCGATCTCCAGCGTGGAGTAGCCCAGTTCGTGGAAGTGGAACACCACGAGCATGCGCAGGGCGCCGTCGGTGAGGGTGAAGGCCCAGTAGTTGGCCGTCACGATCGCGTAGTGCTGCAGCGCACTCAGCGGGCGCCGGGCTGTGAGCGTGCCCATCACTTGTCCTCCAGGCTGGCCACATGGCAGGCCAGGTCGGCCATGCGGCAGCTGTAGCCCCACTCGTTGTCGTACCAGGCGTACACCTTGAGCTGGGTGCCGCCCGTCACCATGGTGGAGAGCGCGTCGATGATCGCGCTGCGGCTGTCGTTCACGTAGTCGACCGATACCAGCGGCCGGGTTTCCACCCCCAGGATTCCCCTCAGCGGCCCCTGCGCGGCAGCCGTGAAGGCGCCGTTCACCTCCTCCACCGTGACGCTGCGCTCCAGCTCGAACACCGCATCGGTGAGCGAGGCATTGAGCAGGGGCACGCGCACGGCGTGGCCGTTGAGCTTGCCCAGCAGCTCAGGGAAGATCAGGCCGATCGCCTTGGCCGAGCCGGTGGTGGTGGGGATCAGGCTCTGCAGGCAGGAGCGGGAGCGCCGCAGGTCGCTCTTGAAGCTGTCGATCACCACCTGGGTGTTGGTCACATCGTGGAGGGTGGTGATCGAGCCGTGGCGAATGCCGAAATGCTCGTGCACCACCTTCACCACCGGTGCCAGACAATTGGTGGTGCAGGAGGCGGCGGTGATCACCCGGTGGCGGGCGGGGTCGTAGAGGCCATGGTTGATGCCGTACACGATGTTGAGCACCTCCTCACCGGCCACGGCGCCCTTCACCGGACAGGCCACGATCACCCGCTCCATCCCCAAATCAGTGATGTAGGGCTCCAGCGTTTCAGGCGTCTTGATGGCGCCGCTGCATTCGAGCACCAGCTCCACGCCCAGCTCCCGCCAGGGCACGGCGGCCGGATCGCTGGCCTGGGAGGTGGAAACCGCCTGCGACTCCACCTGGATCCCGCCGGTGCCAGAAACCAAAACCTGGTGCCAGCGGCCATGCACGGAATCGAACTCCAGCAGGTGGGCCAGGGCGGTGGCATCGCCGGCACGCTCGTTGATATGCACCAGCTCGATGCCGGGCCGGCCCCAGAGGGCCCGGAACACCAGCCGCCCGATGCGGCCGAAGCCGTTGATTCCCACTCTCATGCCCAGACCGCCGCGGCCCCCAGTATTCCATCAAGGAGACTTGATGGGTTTTATGGCCGGGTTAAGGAATGGTCGTCGCCTGCCGCGTTCCAGGCCCGCCGCTGGCGACGGCTGCGGTCCAGCCCCATCAGCCCCATGGGGCCCTGCAGGTGATGACGAGTGATCACAAGCCAGCATTCGGGCATGGATGAAGCCCAGCCCCGGCCCTAGACAGCCTCCAAATCTCCATCACATCTGATGCAGCGCCTGCGAAAACTGATCTGGCTGGCCGCCCTTGGCCTGACGATGGTGGCTCTGTTTGTGTTCGGCTCCGGGCCTTCGGCAGCCAACACCCCACTCACAGCAATCCGCAGGGGCA
>JBEDAU010000137.1:0-6564 GCA_041177605.1 Cyanobacteriota bacterium
GCCATCGCCACGCCGCTCACCAGCGGATCGGCGCCGAGGGTGAGGCCGGCTACAGCCACAGCTTCCGGCTCCACCAGCTCCAGCATCCGCGCCGAGAGCAGTGCCAGGCCCTGGCCGCTGAGGCTCACGGGCTTGCAGTTCACGTAGTGATTGCTCGTGCGGCCGGAGGCCAGGGTGAAGCTGCCATGCCGGTAGGCGCGCTCGGCCAGCAGACGCAGCAGCAGCTGGCGTTGATCAGCGCTGGCCTGGGGGAGCGGGGGCAGCTGGTTCATGCCTCTGGCAGCACAGGGTTCGGCTGTCTAGTTTGCGCCCAGCGTGATTCGCAGCAGATCGATGGCCAGGGGGCGTTCTCCGGCATTAGCTCTGGCGCCTGGGCTGCTGCTGTTCCAGGCGCTGCTGGTCCTCACCCCTCCAGGGGACAGGCCCGCTGTGGCTGGTCCGATGGTGTGCACCACCACCTTGGAAGCACCCCTGGCTGGCTCTGGGCCTGCGGGGATGAATGCAGCGGGCCCTGTGGAGGTGACGCGTTGCGGCGAAGTGGTCACCACCCCCCAATTGGTGGAGCGCCGCTTCTACAGCTACACCTCGCCTTATGCCCGCGGTATCGACATCACCCACCAGATCACCGACATCCTCGGTATCGCCATGGGCGGTGGCGATGGCACCAGGGTGATGGGCTTCGGCTTCCCGGATCAGACGATCGTGTGGGATGGCACAGCCCTCGAAAACACCTATCAGGTGTTGATGGAGCAGCAGAGCGGGCTGATGCCCTGGCGCACTGCCGATCTTCACAACGGCTTCTCCGGCAGCCTCGGTGGGGGAGAGGAGGGAGCTGGGCCCAGCCGCAGCCCCACGCCGCCGGTGCGAGGTCTGTGGTAGACCCACGCGCGGAGCCTGGCCGATTCGATCGATCCCGTCGTCGGTCGCGGCCGCTGACCGGGGGTCTAGCAATCTGGTGAATGCAGCGGACTCATAATCCGCCTGAGGCGAGTTCGATCCTCGCGACCCCCATTTCCTGTGATCCAAGTCCTGGCCCTGGCGGTCCTGCTGGCTCTGCTGGCCTTCTTCGCTGCGGCTGAGTTAGCGCTGATTCGGCTGCGTCCCAGCCGGGTGCAGCAGCTGGTGGAGGCCGGGATCGCCCGGGCCGCGTCCGTGGCCCGCCTGCAACAGCGGCTGCGCCGCGCGCTGGTGGCCACCCAGCTCGGCGCGGCTCTGGTGCTGGTGGCCCTGGGTTGGGCGGGTAGGGGCCTGGCCGAGCGACTGGCCCTCTGGCTCGGTTGGCCCCAGCCCGGTCTGGATGCAGGCCTGTTTCTGCTGTTGGTGCTGCTGGCCACCCTGCTGGGGGGACTGGTGCCCAAGGCCTGGGTGCTGCACCGTCCGGAGGCGTCCGCCCTCCAGCTGGCACCGCTGCTGGAGTCGTTCAGTCGCACCCTGGCGCCCTTGCTCTCGGTGATCGAGCGTCTCTCCGCAGGCCTGCTGCGCCTGCTCGGCTTGCCGCGCAACTGGGATGAGCTGGTGCCGGTGCTCTCGGCCGGCGAGCTGGAGACCCTGATCGAGTCAGGCAGCGTCACCGGCCTGATGCCCGACGAGCGCAACATTCTTGAGGGGGTGTTCTCACTGCGCGACACCCTGGTGCGGGAGGTGATGGTGCCCCGCTCCCGCATGGTCACCCTGCCGCTCGACGTCACCTTTGCCGCCCTGATGCGCGAGGTCCATGCCACCGCCCATGCCCGCTTCCCGGTGATCGGCCAGTCGCTCGACGACGTGCGCGGCGTGCTGGACCTGCGCCGGCTGGCCGATCCCATCGCCCGCGGCCTGCTTGAGCCGGAGACCTCGCTGGCCCCCTACATCACGCCGGTGGCGCGGGTGCAGGAGAGCACGGCGCTGGCTGATCTTCTGCCCCTGATCCGCAGCGGCCAGCCCCTGTTGGTGGTGGTGGATGAGCACGGTGGTACGGAGGGCCTGGTCACCGTGGCTGACCTCACCAGCGAGATCGTCGGCGACGACGACAATCCCCTGGAGCCCGACGAGGATCTCCAGCCACTGGGCGAGGGGTCGTGGTCGGTGGCGGGTGATCTGGAGATCTTCGAACTCAATCGGCAGCTGGGCCTGCAGCTGCCGGAGGCTGAGGGCCATCACACCCTGGCGGGCTTTCTGTTGGAGCGGTTGCAGCACATTCCGACGGCCGGCGAGGGCTTGCGTTGGAAAGGGTTCCAGTTCCGGGTGATGGCCATGGACGGGCCGCGCATCGCCCGGGTGCAGATCGATCGCCGCGGCGGCGGGGAGGGTTGATCCCTGATAATTCCCCCAATGCGGCTGGCCCTGCCATGAACCCGGTACGTGTGGGGGTCATCGGCATCGGGAACATGGGCTGGCACCACGCCCGGGTGCTGAGCCTGCTCAAGGATGCCCACCTGGTGGGTGTGGCCGACCCAGACCCGGTGCGAGGGCGCCTGGCGACTGAGCAGTTCGGCTGTCGCTGGTATTCCTCCTACGAAGCGATGCTGGCGGAGGTCCAGGCGGTCTGTATCGCCGTGCCCACCCTCCTGCATCACCGGGTCGGTCTGGCCTGTCTGCAGGCCGGGGTGCATGTGCTGATTGAAAAGCCGATCGCCGCCACCCAGGAGGAGGCCACGGAGCTCATCCAGGCGGCGGAGCAGGCGGGGCGGTTGCTGCAGGTGGGGCACATCGAGCGGTTCAACCCCGCCTTCCGGGAGCTGGTGAAGGTGGTGGCCGGCGAGGAGGTGGTCGTGCTGGAGGCCCGGCGTCACAGCCCCAATCCCGATCGGGCCAACGACGTGTCGGTGGTGCTGGACCTCATGATCCATGACATCGACCTGGTGCTGGAGCTCGCCGGTGCCCCCGTGGTCCGCATGGCCGCGGCGGGCGGGCGCAGTGCTGAAGGTCCGATCGACTATGTGAACGCCACCCTCGGCTTCGCCAATGGGGTGGTGGCCAGCCTCAGCGCCAGCAAGATGGCGCACCGCAAGATCCGCAGCCTCAGTGCCCACTGCCGCAACAGCCTGGTGGAAACGGATTTTCTCAATCGCACCCTGCACATTCACCGCCGTAGCCATGCCTCGGTGAGTGCCGATCACGGCGAGTTGGTGTATCGCTCCGATGGGGTGATCGAGGAGGTCAGCACCACGTCGATCGAACCGCTCTACGCCGAGCTGGAACACTTTCTCCAGTGTGTCCGCGGGATGGAAACACCCGCGGTCGACGGCCTGCAGGCTTCACGGGCGCTGCAGCTGGCCGACCTGATTGAACAATGCGTGGACCAGCCCAGTCTCTGCATGAACCTGGCTGAACCGATCTAGCCCCAGGCCAGGCGTGGCGCTCAGCTGACCTCAGTGAGCTGGCGCAGGGCCTCCAGTTGCCAGCGACGGCACTCGGCCGGCGATGAGCGGTAGAAGAGATCCCAGGCCTGGGCCTTGTGGGCCCCATAGCCCTCAGGCGAGATCTGGGGATGGTGCTGCTGCCAGCCGACCCGAACGGCGTGGCCGATCACCACATCCAGGGCCAGATCGTCGTCGAAGTGAACCTGGGGGTTGGCTCCCACGAAGGCCACCAGGGTGAGCAGGGTTTCGGTGCAGAGCTGGCGGTATTCCGACGCCTGGATCTTGCCGAGCAGTTGATCCACCAGGGCTGCAAAGTTGCGTTCTCCCGGTGTTTTCTCGCTCAACAGCGGAGCGCTCTCCAGGCGGTTGCGTTTTTCGAGCTTGTCACCGATCACGATGCCGTGGCAGTGGCGCAGCAGATCCCAGATGCCCGGGTAGAAGTCGCGCGGGACCCGGCCCAGGGCGCCAAGCCGCTGACGGTGCTGCAGCCAGCCGCCACCTTTCGGCAGTTCCTCCAGCGGGTCGGGAACCTGCCAACGCACCCCCAGGCCGGTCGGCGCACCGCTCACGTGCAGCTGTTCCTTGCGCTGGAGGGCGGCACGGGCATGGTCCACATCGGCCAGCACCGCCATCAGCCGGCGCCGGATGGCGTGGGGGGGGAGGCCGCAGAGGGTTTCATAGGCCTCGATCGGAGCCAGGTCCTGGTCGCTGGCCAGCTCACCGGTGAGCAGTAGCAGCAGCTGGCCCAGCTGCAGCGTGAGGCTGCCGCTCAACAGGGCCGGATCCCGCCGGGCCAGCGTGTCGAGGGCGAGCAGCAGCTCCTGCTGCACCATCCATTCGCGTCCGTCCTCGCCGCTGAAACGCTGGATCATCGCGGCGATGGCGGCGCTGCTGAGGGGCTCGCTGATCAACGACTCGCTGGTGTAGTTGCGCCCCACCACCACCTGCTTCTGGCGAACCAGCAGATCGGTGAGCGCATCTTCGAGCTGGGGATGCACCAGCCCCATGGCCCCTGCACTGCGCCGCACCACGTTCCAGTTGGCGGCGGCAAGGGCCCGGCGGTACACCTCCTGCAGCAGCTCCCGCAGGCGCACGGCGTGGCCGGTGGCCGTGGGGCCCTGCAGTCGCGCGTCGGGACCCAGTCGTCGCACCAGCTGCTCGAGCACCTCGGCCTGTTCCTCCAGCGAGGTGCTCTGCCACAGCCGATCGGCGAGCTCGGCAATGCTCAGGTCGTCGCGCTCCAGATCCTGCTCCTCGGCGGCACTCAGAGGCGACTGCACCGTGCTGGCCCTGAGGGGCGGCATGGGCTGGGTGGCAGGTGCCTCGACGCTCTCGCGCCGTGTTCGGGGGGGCAGTTCCACCCAGCTGGCTTGCTCCGCCAGCTCCGCCAGGCTGGCCAGCTGCACAGCCACGCCGTCGACCACCCCCGAGCCCAGGTTGCGGCCCAGCTCCAGAAAGGCGGCCGGATTGGCGCTGAAGGCCGCGGCATGCACCGGCACGAGCAGCAGCGGAGCGGCCGGGCCACGCCAGTGGCGCTGCAGCAGCCGCAGTTCGGCCACGACGCTGTCGACCAGCTGCTCGGGGTCGTCTGCCAGGTAGAAGGTGTCCTCTTCGAGCACCGCCGGCAGAAAGGCCAGCCGTTCGTCGCCCCAGCGGTAGAGCCGCGCGGTGGCCATCGTCTCCATCCGCACCGCTGGATGGCCAGTCAGGGCCAAGCGGGGGTTGGCGCCCACCAGGGCCATGCGACGCGCCAGTTCCCTGGAGCCGGCGATCCGCACGGCCGCTGGGTCGCCGGTCTCGGCGATCGGCAGGCCAGCCTCCCGCAGGGCGGCGGCGATGCTGGGGTTGGCGGGCACCAGGGCCACCAGCACCTGGTCGGCACCCAGCTGGGCCTGATGGCGCCGGCCACTGGGATCGAGATCCTCCGGCCGGATCAGTCCGTGCAGCAGCAGATCGGCCAGCCAGGTGAGGCTCTGGGTCCAGAGCAGGGGGACATTTTCGTTGGCGACCCTGGCCTGGCTGCCGGGGTGCTGTCGCTCGGCCTCGATCGCCTGCTCCGGCACCCGATAGAGCTCGGGCAACAGGGGGATGCCGTCCACCGACACGCTCACCTCTGCCAGTTGGTGACGCCAGCGGCGGGCCTCGTCCCACCGCTCCTCGCAGCAGGCAGTGATCAGCTCGTAGGCCCAGAACAGGGGCCATTCGCACTCAATGTGCTCGAACTCGGCCAGCTCCTCGCGCTCATAGTGCAGGCGGGTGTGGTCCTCGACGACGGTCTGGTGACCATCGCGGCGGAATCGCTTGTAGCCGTAGCGGCCGCCCAGGTCGGCGCGGATCTTGGCGCGGGTTCGCTCCGCCAGGCGCGGATCTTCGACGGCCCAGGCCGGATAGCCAATCACAGCCAGGCAGGCGGAATCGACTTCCTTGCTGGCCGACTCACGCGGCAGCAGGCCGTGGAGGGCCCGGCGCAGGCGCACGATGGCGTCGTGCGGGATGGCCAGGCAGCTGCTGCCATCGCCATGGGGCCCGTAGAGATCGAGGCCTTCGAGGGCCTCCAGGGCCGCCTTGACAAGCCCGATCGAGCTGGCGTTCCGCTCCGGCAGACCGTGGTTGCCCTTGTCACCGCGCTCCCAGATGCCGTAGTCGGGGACGCGGTAGGCGCGGGCCACGTAATACACCAGATTCTGCAGGAAGTCGCACTCGTGGTGGGTCTGGACCACCACCAGCCCGGAGCGGGTGAGCTGGGCGAGTTGCAGCAGAAACAGGGCCGTGGCATCGAGCTGGAGATGGCCCCAGCCGTCGTCTGGCACCACCGGAGCGCCACTGGCGGTGTCGAACTTGGCGTGGATCGCGTCCAGCCGATCGAGGCTGTGCTTGAAGCGCTCCACCTTCTGCGCCTGGCGCAGCATGGCGTTGAGCAGGCCCCGCATCAGCTGCAGCACCCGGGCTTCCAGTTCGTAGACCCGGCGGCTCTGTCCCCGCTGGCGGCGATGGGCCAGGGCCAGTCCCCAGACGCACTGGATGGAGTAGACGCAGTCGCGCACCCAGGCGTCGCCGTAGTTGCCGTGCACGGTGTGGGCCGTGCTCGCCGGCAGCAGGCCACTGATCGGGTGCTGGCGGCTGATCACCACCTGCTCGATCTGACGGTCGAGCTCCTGAAGCAGGGCCCAGGCCTGGGGGCCATCCAGGGGCCCGGGGCTGGGGGCTGGCTGGGGGCCCGAAT
>JBEDAU010000138.1:0-12345 GCA_041177605.1 Cyanobacteriota bacterium
CCCAGGATGTCGAGGATGTTGGCGCTGTCGCACTTGCTGCCATCGGAGATGAAGATCTCCTCGGCGCTGATCTGGCAGCCGCGGGCCTGGAAGTCGTGCTGGGCGATCGCCTCACGCAGCCACAGGTAGCCCTGCTCGGGGCCATAGCCGTGGAAGCCTTCGCGGGTGCCCATCTCATCGATGGCGGCCTTCATCGCGCTGCGGCAGGCCTCGGGCAGCGGTTCGGTCACATCGCCGATGCCCAGGCGGATGATCGGCGCAGTGGGGTTGGCCTCGCTGAAGGCCTTCACCCGCCGGGCGATCTCGGGAAACAGATAACCCGCCTTGAGCTTGAGGTAGTTGCCGTTGACCTGGGCCATTGCTGCGGGTGGGCCGCTGCCGGGCCCGTTGACACTGGGGGCGATTGTCCTACGGCGCCCGGCGCCCCAGCCGGAGGCTGCATACGATCCAGGCAGCCCCCGCCGCCGGCACCCGGCCGCTGTCGCCTGTGACCGTTGCCGCCCCCAGTTCCGCGCCCATCGCCTTCGACGCCCTGGTGGATCTGGGCATCAGCAAGCCGGCCCGCTACCTGGGCAACGAGCTGGGGGTGCAGCCGCGCGACTGGGACGCCGACTGGCAGGCCGCGGGGGTGCGCTGGGCGCTCACCTACCCCGAGGTCTATGAGGTGGGGGCTAGCAACAGCGGCCACATCATTCTCTATTCGATTCTCAATGCCGTTCCCGGCCAGCTGTGCGACCGCAGCTACCTGCCGGCGCCGGATCTGGCCGCCCGTCTGCGCGAGCGCGGTGCCCCTCTGTTTGCGGTGGAGAGCCGCCGGCCGCTTTCGGCCTTCGACATCCTCGGTTTTTCGCTCAGCTACGAGCTGGGCGGCACCAACATCCTCGAGATGCTGGATCTCGCTGGCATTCCGATCCGGGCCGCTCAGCGCGGCGATCTGCCCCTGTGCCACCCGGCGGCGCCGCCGCTGATCTTTGCCGGTGGCCCCACCGCCACCAGCAACCCGGAGCCCTTCGCCGCCTTCTTCGACTTCATCGCCCTGGGCGACGGCGAGGAGCTGCTGCCGGAGATCGGCCTGGTGGTGGCCGAGGGCCGCGCCGCCCGGCTCACGCGCCGCCAGTTGTTGCGCGATCTGGCCCAGGTGCCGGGCGTCTATGTGCCGTCGCTCTATGGCCCTGGTACTGATGGGGTGGCGATCGAGCCGCTGGAACCCGGTCTGCCGGCGCGCATCCAGCGGCGCACGGCCACGCCGATGCCCCACTACGCCATGGGGCTGGTGCCCCACATTGAGACGGTGCACGACCGGCTCACGGTGGAGATCCGCCGCGGCTGCACCCGCGGCTGCCGCTTCTGCCAACCGGGCATGCTCACCCGTCCCGCCCGCGACGTGGAGCCCGAGGCGGTGGTGGAAGCCGTGGAAGAGGGCATGCGCCGCACCGGCTACAGCGATTTCTCCCTGCTCTCGCTCAGCTGCTCCGACTACCTGGCCCTGCCGGCGGTGGGGGTGGAGCTGCGCAACCGCCTGGCCGACCAGAACGTGAGCCTCACCCTGCCCAGCCAGCGGGTGGACCGCTTCGACCAGAACATCGCCCACATCATTGGTGGGGCGAGGAAGGGCGGCCTCACCTTCGCGCCGGAGGCCGGCACCCAGCGCCTGCGCGACATCGTCAACAAGGGGCTCACCGACGCCGAGCTGTTGGCCGGCATCCGCACGGCCATGGAGAGCGGTTACCGCAAGGTGAAGCTCTACTTCATGATCGGCCTGCCGGGGGAAACTGACGCCGACGTGCTCGGCATCGCCGACACCTGCGCGCGCCTGCAGCAGCAGTGCCGCGATCTGGGGCGGCTGGAGCTCAACCTCACCATTTCCAACTTCACGCCCAAGCCCCACACCCCCTTTCAGTGGCACAGCGTGAGCACCGGCGAATTCCAGCGCCGTCAGCAGCTGCTCAAAGGCGCCCTGAGGCAGCTGCGGGGCATCAAGACCAACGTCACCGATGTGCGCCTCTCGGCGATCGAAGACTTCATCGGCCGCGGCGACCGTCGCCTGGCGCCGGTGATCGAGGCGGCCTGGAGGGCCGGGGCGGGGCTGGATGCGTGGTTTGAGTCGGCCGAGCGCAGCCACGCCGCCTGGACCAGCGCCATCGAGGCCGCCGGCCTGGGCGGCCGCTATCGCCAGCTGGAGCTGGGGGCCTGGAGCGCCGCCGAAGCCATGGACGCGGCGGATCTGGAGGCCTTCTGCCGCCAGCCCCTCCCGTGGGACCACATCGATTCGGGCCTCGACAAGCGCTGGCTGGCTGAGGATCTGCAGCGGGCGCTGGCGGCCGCCGTGGTGCCCGACTGCTCCTTTGCGGGCTGCAGCAGCTGCGGCGTGTGCGGGCCGGAGCTGGGCCACAACGTGGTGATTCCGCCGCCAGCGATCCCCCCGGCCTTGCCCCAGCGGGCCCCAGCCAGCGAGCGGGTGTGCCGGCTGCGCATGGGCTTCGCCAAGACCGGCTCCCTGGCCCTGATCAGCCACCTGGATCTGCTGCGCCTGCTGGAGCGGGCCCTGCGCCGCACGGGGTTGCCGGTGAGCTTCACCGGCGGCTTCCACCCCCTTCCGCGGCTGCAGGTGGCCCTGCCCCTGCCCCTGGGAGTGGAGGGGCTGGGCGAGTGGCTGGATCTGGAGTTCACCGAGCCGGTGGAGCCGGCGGCGGTGCGCTCTCGCCTGCAGGCCGAGCTACCCCCCGGGCTGCAGCTGCTCTCGGCGGTGGTGGTGTCCACCTTCGGCCCCAGCCTCAGCCAGGAGCTGGAGGGGGCGCGCTGGAGCTTCCGCCTCAGTCCGGTGCCCCCAGCTGGCCGCCCTGCTGTCGGCGCTTCGGCATCGCCGCTGCATGGGGAGCGGTGGCGGACCGCCATCGAGGCGCTGCTGGCAGCCGACACCCTGATGTGGCACGACACCGACAAGAAAGGTCGCCCCCGCCAGCGCGACTGCCGAGCGGATCTGCGGGAGTTGCGGCTTCAGGGCGTCGATGCTGATGGCAGTGCCACCCTGGCGGTGCAGGTCGCCATCGATGCTGCCGGTCGCAGCATTCGCCCTGAGCAGCTGGCCCATTGGCTGGGCGAGCGCTTGGCCGCTGCTCTGGTGCTGCGGGCCGTGCGTCGGGACACGCTGTTGTTGAAGCCCTGTTGTTGAAGCCGTGCTAGCTTCCCGGCAAGGCGATAGGCCGTTTGCCTTCGAGCTTTCCGCCGCACTTCAGCAGCGCCCCGGCTTTAACAGCGCAAACAGCATTTCTGCTCTGGCCCACGCCTGAGCGCTGCGGGAGTTAATCCCCCAGTTCGCCCCACTGCACGGCACAGTTCACCCAGTTCGGTCTGATTCTCCGACCGTGCTCCGCGCAGGCCTTGCGCGGCTGTTTCCTTGAGTGTGCCGAGGCTCTCCTGAGAGAGGCCTCCCGCAGTTTCCGCAGCCTGAATTCCTCTGGCAGCCATGGCCCATCTGAGCCTGGCGGCGCCCCAACCAGTCTTTCCCGGCAGGACCCCCATGGTCCGGCCCCTTCCCCTATGCCCCAGCAGATCGTCATTGCCGAGCAGCTGCGGATCGCCGCGGTTCTCCACGACGAGCGCGTCGATCAATTGGTTGTGGCCCAAGGCCGTTACCAGATCGGTGATGTCTACCTCGGAACCGTTGAAAACGTGTTGCCGGGCATTGATGCCGCGTTTGTCAACATCGGCGAGAGTGAGAAGAACGGATTCATCCACATCACCGATCTCGGCCCGCTGCGGCTGAAGAAGGGTGGCGCCGGCATCACCGAGCTCCTGGAGCCCAGGCAGAAGGTGCTGGTGCAGGTGATGAAGGAGCCCACCGGGACCAAGGGCCCTCGCCTCACCGGCAACCTTGCCCTGCCCGGCCGCTTTCTGGTGCTCCAGCCCCATGGACAGGGGGTGAACATCTCCCGGCGGATCAATGGCGAGAACGAGCGCAACCGGCTGCGGGCGCTGGGTGTGCTGATCAAGCCCCCCGGTGCGGGCCTGCTGATCCGCACCGAGGCGGAGAATGTGAGCGAGGAGCTGTTGATCGACGACCTGGAAGCCCTGCTGCGCCAGTGGGAGAGCATCCAGACCGCCGCCGAGAGCGCCACCCCGCCGGTGCTGCTCAACCGCGACGAAGATTTCGTGCACCGGGTGCTGCGTGATCTCTACTCCCCTGAGCTGGTGCGGGTGGTGGTCGACACACCCGAGGCTGTGGCGCGCGCCAATGCCTTCCTGGGGCACGACCACGCCAATGTGCTTGTGGAAGCCCATGCCGAGCCCTCCGAGATCCTCGAGCACTTCAAGGTCAACGCGGCTATCCGGGATGCGCTCAAGCCCCGGGTGGAGCTGCCTTCCGGCGGTTACGTGATCATCGAGCCCACCGAGGCGCTCACGGTGATCGATGTGAACTCGGGCTCCTTCACCCGTTCAGCCAATGCCCGGGAAACGGTGCTGTGGACCAACTGTGAGGCGGCTGTGGAGATTGCCCGCCAGCTCAAGCTCCGCAACATCGGCGGCGTGGTGATCGTCGATTTCATCGACATGGATTCCCGTCGCGACCAGCTGCAGGTGCTGGAGCATTTCACCCAGGTTCTGCGCGACGATGCGGCCCGGCCGCAGATCGCCCAGCTCACCGAGCTGGGCCTGGTGGAACTCACCCGCAAGCGCCAGGGCCAGAACATCTACGAACTGTTCGGACGGGCCTGTCCCAGTTGCGGCGGCCTGGGCCACGTGGCCGTGCTGCCGGGCAGGGACACCCTGCAACCGCTGGCCACCACGGCGGGCCTGGTGCGCTCGGCCGCCTCGGCCCGCGCCGAGGTGCTCGCACCCGGCGCCGCTGCCGAGGGCGGCGGTCGCCGTCGTCGTGGTGGCAGGGGGCGTGGTGCTGCTGCCGGTGCCCCAGCCGCTGGCGAGGGCTTTGAGAGCCCAGCCGTGGAGTTCGAGAGCGCGGCCGCAGTGACTCCTGGCGCTGAACCCAGTGGCGGTCGACGGCCGGAACCGGAGCTGGTGGCGGTGCCGATGGATCCGACCCAGGAACAGGTGTACGGCTGGATGGGGTTCAGCCCCGCCCTGCTCCTGCCTGAGCCCCCCGCCTCCGACAGCGTGGTGGTGCGGGTGGTGCGGCCAGGCCAGGATGCCGAGGCGGTGCTCGAGGAAGCACGGCAGCAACTGGCTGCCAGCGGCGGCCGGCGGCGGCGGCGGGGCGGACGGGGCTCCGGTGCCGCGGCCAGGTCCCAGGAGCCAAGTGTTTCGGAGCCGTCGGCGTCGCAGCCCGAACCCATGCCGGTGCTCGTGGAGATCACACCGTTGCCGTTGCTTGATCCTGAGCCTGTGGTCACGGTGACCGTGCCCAGCAGCCCGCCGCCTGCGCCGGTCGAACCGGATCCCATACCGGAGCTGGCTGAGCCGGACCTGGAGGAGCCGCGCCGCCGCCGCCGCCGCTCCTCGGCTCCCCGCAGTTGAGCGTTCGTTGATCCCCGGCTCCGGCGACCCCTGGCAGGGCCGGGATCCGGCCCAGTGCGCCGGGGTGGATGAGGTGGGGCGGGGTTGCCTGTTCGGCCCGGTCTTTGCCGGAGCGGTGGTGTTGCCCCCTGCGGCCCTGGATCCTCTGGCGCATCTGGGCCTCACGGACAGCAAAAAACTCACGGCCCGCCGCCGCGAGGCCCTGGTGCCCGAGATCCAGCGATGGGCCTGCGGCTGGGCCCTCGGCCAGGCGTCAGCGGCCGAGATCGATCGCCTCGGCATTCGCCGCGCCACCGAGCGGGCCATGCAGCGGGCCCTGCAGAAGCTCGCCAGCGTGCCCCCGCTGGTGATCGTGGATGGCGTGTTGCCGTTGCGGGGCTGGCCCGGGGAGCAGGTCACCCTGGTGGGGGGCGACAGTGCCTGCCCGGCGATCGCGGCGGCCAGCGTGCTGGCCAAGCAGGCCCGAGACGCCTTGATCCGGGATCTGGCCCGGCGCTATGGCGGCTATGGCCTGGAGAGGCACGCCGGCTATGGCACCCGGCAGCATCGGCAGGCCCTGCTGACGCTTGGGCCCACGCCTCTGCATCGGCGCAGCTTTCTCAGCCGGGTGCTTCCTGGCACCACTGCCTGAAGTCGGCCACCAGCTGCTTGCCCACCCGGCCCTTGATGCCCAGCAGGATGCCGGCCAGCAGGGAGCGTCCGGTGGCCTCCAGAACGCCGCTGGGAATGAGCTTCAGCAGGGGAGGTTGACTCACGGTGACCGCCAGGGTGGCTTCCCCTTCGAGTCCCTGAGCACTGGCTTCCAGCCAGGAGTGGAGGGTCAGTTGAAAGTCGTCGACCAGGCCCAGCCCCTCCAGTTCGCAGTCGATCGCCTCCAGCTCCAGCCGTCCTTGGCTGGCCTGGGTGCGCAGTTGCACCACGGGTTGGATCTGCAGCTGGAACACCTGCAGATGGGTGACCTCGTAGCGGTAATGGCCGGCACTGATCGTGCTCAGCTGGGTGGGATCCAGGAGGGCGTTGACCACCCGCTCCTCCTGACCCAGATAGGCCGCCAGCCGCTCGGGCTGGTCGGGCACGGGAAGTTGCAGTTGCTGACTGGCGCTGAAGGCCAGGGGCATGGCCTGCAGGCCGACGCGGCATGATCCTATCGGCCGTCTGTGGCCCTCTTCCCTTTGCTGGCGGCACTGATGCGTTTGGCCTTCCTGGGCCCGGTGGGCACCTATGGCGAGCAGGCCGCCCGCCAGCTGGCGGAGCTGGAGGGGCTCGCCGCTGTGGAGATGGTTCCCCAGCTCGGCATCCGGGCCGTGGTGCAGGCCCTCGCCAGCGGTGACTGCCAGGCAGCGGTCGTGCCGGTTGAGAATTCGGTGGAAGGCGGAGTCACTGCCTGTCTCGACGCGCTCTGGGAGCACCCCGACCTCACCATCACCCGGGCCCTGGTGCTGCCGATTCGCCATGCCCTGCTGGGTAGTGGGCCGATGGAGGCGGTGAGCGAGGTGCTCTCCCATCCCCAGGCCCTGGCCCAGTGCAGCCAGTGGCTGGCCGACCACCTGCCGGCGGCCCTGCAGCTGCCCACCAGTTCCACCGCCGACGCGGCGCGGATGGTGGCGGGCAGCCGCTTCCGCGCCGCAGTGGCCTCACTGCAGGCGGCGGAGGAGCACGGCCTCGATGTGCTGGCCTATCCGATCAACGATGTGCCGGGCAACTGCACCCGGTTTCTGCTGCTCCGACGCACCGTTCAGCAGCCGGATGGCACCGGGTCTTTCGGTCCGGTGGCCAGCCTGGCTTTTTCCCTGCATGCCAATCGTCCCGGCGCCCTGCTGGATGCCCTCAGCTGCTTTGCCCGCCGTGAGCTCAACATGAGCCGGATTGAATCGCGGCCCTCCAAGCGGGAGATGGGGGAATATCTGTTTTTCGTGGATCTCGAGCTGCCGGAGGGCGGCGGTCGTGAGGCCCTCCAGGCGGTGATGGTTGATCTCGGGCCGCTCTGCGAGCACCTGCACCTGTTCGGTGCCTACCCGCTGATCAGCCGGGCTTGACGCCGCGGAACACACCGAACTGCATCAGACCGGAGCTGAAAGCCCAGTGCATCAGCAGGATCGTGGGGGTCTCTCGCAGCCCTTCGATCACCCCCCTGGGACCGAGCCCCAGCACGGCAGCTGGCCGGCGGATTCCCTCGAGGATGGAATCGAGCCAGGAGGGCAGGGTGGCGGCTGTCCAGTCAGCGGTGCTGATGGCGATGCCATCACCCCAGGTGCTCGTGTTCAGGTTGCGGCGCAGCGAGCGGATGCTGGCGAATTCGGGGTGGGCCCAGTTGTCGAGCAGCTGGCGCATCACCCAGCGCTCCAGCTGATTCATCGCTCCATCGCCCGGATCTCTGCGGTTCCAGTCGGCCACGGCCAGCTTGCCACCGGGCTTGAGCACCCGCAGCAGCTCGTCGGCATAGCGCTGCTTGTCGGGCATGTGGGGAGAGGCCTCCACGCTCCACACCGCATCGAAGCTGCGGTTGGGCAGTTCCAGCGCCAGGGCATCCATCACCGCAAAGCGGCAGTTGACCCCAGGAGAGGTGAGGGCACCGGCCCGTTCGACCTGGGCTGGGCTGATGCTGATGCCCAGCACGTTGAGGCCGTAGTCCCTGGCCAGGATCCGGGCGCTGCCGCCGATACCGCAGCCCACATCCAGCACGGTGCTGCCCGCCGGCAGCTGGTCCAGGCCGCTCCAGCGCACAAGCTGGTGTACGAATTCGACCTTGGCCTGGCGGAAGTCGATGGAGCCGATGCCCCGTGGCGGTTCCCCGTAATGGCCCAGATGGATGTGGTCACCCCAGAGCCGTTCCAGCAGTTGGTCCTGGGTCCAGCGGTCGTAGGCAGCGGCCACAGTCGCTGCACTTTCGTAGCGGCGGCGGGCTGGGCGGTCGGTCTGGAGCATCTGGAACGGGCTGTTGGCCTGCTCCGTTGCTGAGGTGGTAGGCACGTCTGGGATCGCCACGGGGCTGGTGAGCTTCTAGGGGGGGTAGGTCCCGCTGACGGCCTACTGCGGCTGAAAGGTGTCCTTGAGCACCGTGCGGGCGGCCAGTTGGCGGCGCGTGTGGTCGAGCAGCTCGTACTCCTGACGCAGCCGCTCCTCGGTGTTGGTGAGTTCGAGCAGGGTCTGCTGGTGGTCTGCTACGGGACCGCCGAGGTGGGCGCCAATCCAGAACGAGAGCTCCCGAGGCAGGTCGGGCAGGTCGGTGGGTTGGGTCGCTGGTTTGCCAATCAGCTTGGCCGTGAGCTCAATCACGTCCTGGAGAGCCTGGGTGACCTCGTCGGCCAGGCTCTCCAGCCCGGCGTGGTCGTCGGTGGGCTCATCCTCGATCCAGCTCACCAATCCGACCCGGTAGGGCGCCTCCCGCACGATGTCCAGCACGCGGAAGCGCTGCTGGCCCATGGTCACGATGTTGCTGCGGTCGTCGTCCTGGGTCTGGCAATGCAGAATCTCAGCGCAGCAGCCCACATCGGCCATGCGCTGCAGCTGGGGATCCCAGCGCACCACGCCGAACCGTCGATCCTCCGCCATCACCGTCCGCAGCAGCATGCGGTAGCGCGGTTCAAAAATGTGGAGTGGCAGCACTTCCTGAGGGAAGAGCACCACGTCTGGCAGGGGAAACAGGGGCAGCTCCCGAACGGCCAGTTCACCCATGGCTTTTCAGGAGAGGAACGCAAATCCTAGGAACGCTGCCCCGTAAATGCTGAGCCCAAGCTGACCCAGCTCAGAGCTTCACTTCGATATCAACACCACTGGGCAGATCGAGCTTCATGAGCGCGTCGATCGTCTTGGCCGAGGGGCTGTAGATATCGATGATCCGACGGTGGGTGCGGGTCTCGAAGTGCTCGCGGGAATCCTTGTCCACGTGGGGGGAGCGCAGCACGCAATAAATCTTGCGCTTGGTGGGCAAGGGAATGGGCCCGATCGCCGTGGCAGCGGTGTGATCGGCGGTTTCAATGATTTTTTCGCAGGATAGATCCAGCATGCGGCGGTCAAATGCCTTCAGGCGGATGCGGATCTTCTGCTGGGCGATGGCGGTGGACATGGAGGGGAAAGGGCAATGGCCCTGCTGATGGAGTGACGGCTCAGGGACCGCGTTGAATTGTCGAGGTGCTCAAAGGGTGGGGTCTGCTGACCCCACCCCATAACCCTAGATCAGGAGTGGATTCAGTCCAGGATCACTCGATGATCTTGGAGACCACGCCGGCTCCGATCGTGCGGCCGCCCTCCCGGATGGCAAAGCGCATGCCCTGCTCGATGGCCACCGGGCAAATCAGCTCGCCGGTCATCTTGATGCGGTCGCCGGGCATCACCATCTCCACGTTGGCACCGTCGTCGGAGGTGAAGGCAGTGATCTGGCCGGTCACATCCGTGGTGCGGATGTAGAACTGGGGCCGGTAGCCGGCGAAGAAGGGGGTGTGGCGGCCGCCCTCTTCCTTCTTGAGCACGTACACTTCGCCCTCGAACTTGGTGTGGGGCTTGATGGAGTTGGGCTTGACGAGCACCATGCCACGCTCGATGTCCTCCTTCTGGATACCGCGCAGCAACAGGCCCACGTTGTCACCGGCCATGCCCTCATCGAGCAGCTTGCGGAACATTTCCACACCGGTGACGGTGCATTTACGGGTGTCCTTGATGCCGACGATCTCGATCTCCTCACCCACCTTCACCTTGCCGCGCTCGATCCGGCCGGTGGCCACGGTGCCGCGACCGGTGATGGAGAACACGTCTTCGACGGCCATCAGGAACGGCTTGTCGACCTCGCGCTCGGGCTCGGGGATGGCGGTGTCGACGGCTTCCATCAAGTCACCGATCTTGGCTTCCCACTCGGCATCGCCTTCCAGGGCTTTGAGGCCAGACACCTTGACCACGGGGATGTCATCGCCGGGGAAGTCGTAGCTGCTCAGCAGCTCCCGCACTTCCAGTTCCACCAGCTCGAGGATTTCCTCGTCGTCGACCATGTCGCACTTGTTGAGGGCCACCACCAGGGCGGGCACGCCCACCTGCTTGGCCAGCAGGATGTGTTCCTTGGTCTGGGCCATCGGGCCGTCGGTGGCGGCCACCACCAGGATGGCGCCGTCCATCTGGGCGGCACCGGTGATCATGTTTTTCACGTAGTCCGCGTGACCGGGGCAGTCCACGTGGGCGTAGTGCCGCTTGTCGGTCTCGTATTCGACGTGGGCGGTGTTGATGGTGATGCCGCGCTCACGCTCCTCAGGGGCGCCATCGATCTGGTCGTAGGCCTGGGCCTTCGCCATACCCTTCTTGGCCAGCACATTGGTGATGGCGGCGGTGAGGGTGGTTTTGCCGTGGTCAACGTGGCCGATGGTGCCGATGTTGACGTGGGGCTTGTTCCTTTCGAACTTCTCGCGAGCCATGGGTGAAAAGAATCGGGGGGTGGATAGGTATGGGAAAGATCAGGATTTGCCCTGATTCTTGGAGATGATGGCCTCGGCCACATTGCGAGGAACTTCCTCGTAGTGGCTGAATTCCATCGAGAAGATACCCCGACCCTGGGTCATGGATCGGAGCTGGGTGGCGTAGCCGAACATCTCGGCCAGAGGCACCTTGGCCTGGACCTTGGACGTTCCGTCGTCGACGGACTGCCCCTCCACCTGGCCACGGCGGGAGGAGAGGTCGCCGATGATCGAACCGAGGAAATCCTCGGGGATCTCGACTTCCACCTTCATCATCGGCTCAAGCAGTACAGGATTGCACTTCTTGACGCCGTCCTTGAAGGCCATGGAGCCGGCGATCTTGAACGCCATTTCCGAAGAGTCGACGTCATGGTAGGAGCCGTCGACCATGGTGACTCTTACATCGATCATCGGGTAACCCGCGATCACTCCGGATTCGCAAGTCTCCTTCATGCCGGCCTCGGCCGGACCGATGTATTCCTTGGGTACGACACCGCCAACAATTTTGTTGACGAATTCGAACCCTGAACCCGGTTCCCCGGGCTCCATTTCAATCACCACGTGGCCGTACTGGCCTTTGCCACCGGTCTGGCGGGCGAACTTGCCCTCGCCCTTGGCACTGCCGCGGATGGTTTCGCGGTAGGACACCTGAGGGGCGCCGATGTTGGCTTCCACCTTGAATTCGCGCAGCATCCGGTCGACAAGGATCTCCAGGTGGAGCTCACCCATGCCGGCGATCACCGTCTGGTTGGTTTCCGGATCGGTGCTGACCCGGAAGGTGGGATCCTCCTCGGAGAGAGCGGTGAGGGCCTTGGAGAGCTTCTCCATGTCGCCCTTGGTTTTCGGCTCCACGGCCACGGAGATCACCGGTTCGGGGATGAACAGGGATTCCAGGATGATCGGGTCATTCTCCACGCACAGGGTGTCCCCTGTGGTGGTGTCCTTCAGGCCGAGCACGGCGCCGAGGTCACCGGCGCGAAGCTCATCCACCTCCTCACGCTCGTCGGCCTTGAGCAGGATCAGGCGGGAGATGCGCTCCTTCTTGTCTTTGGTGGAGTTCATCACGTAGCTGCCTTTCTGCAGCACGCCGCTGTACACCCGCACGAAGGTGAGCTTGCCGTAGGGATCGGCCATCACCTTGAAGGCCAGCGCGCTGAAGGGAGCGCTGTCTTCGCTGGGGCGGCAGGATTCGGTGCCATCGGGCAGCACGCCCTGAATCGGTGGCACGTCCACCGGCGAGGGCAGGTAGTCGACCACGGCGTCGAGCATCAGCTGCACGCCTTTGTTTTTGAAGGCCGAACCGCACAGCATCGGCACCAGGCCGTGGTGGGTGACACCCCGGCGGATGCCGCTCACAAGCTGCTCCTCGCTCAGCTCGCCATTTTCCAGGAAGGCATCGAGCAGAGACTCATCGGTTTCCGCCACGCACTCCATG
>JBEDAU010000139.1:0-7558 GCA_041177605.1 Cyanobacteriota bacterium
ACAACACACCGACCGGCAGTCTCAAACCGCGGCCCGCCCCCCTGAGGCCGCGTCCCGGCATGGGCAACAGCTTTGATCGTCCCCGGCCGGACGGCACCAAGCCGAGCTGGAACCGACCGGGTGTCAACAGACCCGACTGGAACCGCCCCGACTGGAACCGGCCCGACTGGAACCGGCCCGACTGGAACAGGCCTGGCGGCAACCGGCCCAACTGGAACCGACCGGGCTGGAATCGGCCCGACTGGGTCTTCGTGCGCCCGGTGCAGATCAACACCATCAACGTGCGGCCGCGCTGGTGGGGGCCTGGCTGGTCCAGCGCCCGGCCCTGGCGCTACGGCTGGTACAACGGCGGCTATGACCGCTGGAACTGGTGGAACGGCTCCTCGCTCGCCTGGGGGATCACCTCCCTGGCCAGCGCCGCCATCATCGCGGCCGCGATCAACAACGCCCTCCAGCAGGACCAGCCCACCATCGCGGTGCAGGACAGCCCCTACCAACTGGTCTTCGGCTCGGTCCATGCCGTCAACGCCGATGAGGTGGTGTTCAACTTCCTGTTCGGCGAGGCCTTCTACGAGGCCCGCGCCAACTGCCGCACCGGCACCCTCAACGGCCGCAAGCCCCAGAACCCGGAAGAAGCCCAGTTGATGAATGCCGCCTGCCAGGTGGCCTTCAGCACCTTCTGAACCCCTGCTCTCCCGTCCCGCTCCATGCCCACCTGGTGCTGCCACGACCGATGCAGGGTCTGATCCCGGCCCAACGCCCATGGATGGCGGGGATGCTGGCGGTCCTGCTGGGGGGCTGCAGCGGCGGCAGCGCCGATGCCCCGCGGCCGGTGCCGGTCGACACCACCGTGGCCACGGTCCGCGCTTTCGCAGACGAGGTGGTGACGATCAGCACCCTGGAGGCCGATGAGGCCGTGGAACTGGCCGCCCAGGCCGGCGGGCGCATCCAGCAGCTGCGGGTGCGCCAGGGCGATCGGGTGGCCCCCGGCCAGCTGCTGGTGGTGCTGGACCAGGTGCAGCTGCAGGCCGAGGTGGCCAGCCTGCGGGCCGCCCAGGCCAAGGATCGGCTCAACTACGAGCGCTTCGACTACCTGGTGAAGGCGGGCGCGGCCAGTGCCATCCAGCGCGATGAGCTGCGCCAGGCCTACATCTCCAGCCAGGCGGCCCTCAAGGCCAGGGAGGCCGACCTGGCCTTCAGGGACCTGCGCTCCCCCATCGGCGGCACGATCGGGGACCTGCAGGTGAAGCAGGGGGATGTGATTCGCGCCGGTGATCCCTTCACCACCGTGATCCGCAACGGTCGGCTGCTGGCCCGCATCGACCTGCCGGCCCGCTTTCGCAACCGCGTGCGCACCGGCATGGCGGTGCTGCTGGAAGAGCCAGACAGCAGCCGCCCCCTGGCCCGGGGCGTGGTGGTGTCAATCGATCCGAGTGTGAAGGCCGGCAGCCAGGTGCTGCTGTTGAAGGCGGGCTTCAGCAACGCCGATGGTCAGCTGCGCAACGGCCTGCGGGTGCGTACCCGGGTGCTGCTCGGCCAGCAGGAGCAGCTGGCGGTGCCGTTCAGCAGCGTCACCCAGGCATCGGGCCAGAGCTACGTGTATCGCTTGGGCAGCCGCCAAGAGCTCGAGCAGAACCCCGGCCCGCTGCCGCTGCAACGGCTGCGCCAGCTGCCCGGCGACGCCCGTTTCGCCCTCCAGACCCGGGTCCAGCTGGGCCCGCTGCAGAACGGGCGCTATCCGGTGCTCGGCGGCCTCCGGCCGGGCACCCCTGTGATCACCAGCAACCTGCTCAACCTGCGCCACGGCCAGCCGGTGAACCCCGCTGGCCCGGCCGAGCCGGCGACCCCGTCCCCCTGAGCACCCCGAGCGGCGATGTCGGCCTCCAACAGCTTCATCCTCCGGCCGGTGCTCACCACGGTGTGCAGCCTGCTGATCGTGATCGCCGGCCTGATCGCCCTGCCCCTGCTGCCGATCGAAAACCTGCCCGACATCGCGCCCCCCACCGTGAAGGTGACGGCCCGCTACACCGGTGCCGACGCCATCAGCGTGGAACAGGGCGTCACCTCCGTGCTGGAGCAGCAGATCAACGGGGTGGAGAACATGGAGTTCCTCACCTCCAGCAGCGCCGCCGACGGCAGCAGTGCCATCACCGTGTCGTTTGCCAGCGGCACCAATGGCGATATCAACCAGGTGAACGTGCAGAACCGGGTGGCCCTGGCCGAGCCCCAGCTGCCGGCCGAAGTGCGCCAGTCCGGCGTCACGGTGAGCAAGGCCTCCAACTCGATCCTGCTCGTCTACAACCTGGTGAGCAGCGATGCCGCCGATCCCTTCAGCGTGGAGACCCTGAGCGGTGAACTGGATCAGGGCCTCACCGACCAGCTCAAGCGGGTGCGCGGCGTGGGCGAGGTGGTGTATTTCGGCAACCGCAAACTGGCGGTGCGCGTCTGGCTCGACCCCGACCGGCTGGCCCAGGCCAACCTCAGCGCCGCCGACGTGGTGGCCGCACTGCAGAGCCAGAACCGGCTGGTGCCCGCCGGCCGGGTGGGAGGTGCCCCCGCCCCCGCCGGCCAGCCCTACACCTTCACCGTGCAGCTCCAGGGGCGGCTGCTCAGCGATGCCGATTTCGACAACCTGGTGCTGCGCAACACCAGCGACGGCGGCCTGGTGCAGCTCAAGGATGTGGGCCGGGTCAGCCTCGGCGGTGAGACCTACGACATCACCGCCACCGACCTGAGGGGCGTGCCCTCGGTGGGCCTGGCGGTGTACCAGCTCAGCGGCAGCAACGCCCTGGAGGTCTCGAGGGGAGTGAAGGACGTGCTGGCGGAGTTCGAGGCCAACCTGCCTGTGGGGATGAAGCTGGAGAAGATCTACGACGTCACCGATTTCATCACCGCCTCGATCCAGGGGGTGACCGATTCACTGCGCGACGCGGTGATCCTGGTGGTGCTGATCCTGTTTCTGTTTCTCCAGGACTGGAAGGCCACCCTGGTGCCGGCGATCGCCATTCCGGTGGCCCTGGTGGGCACCTTCGCCTTTGTGAAGGTGTTGGGCTTCAGCCTCAACCAGCTCACCCTGTTCGGGCTGGTGCTGGCCACCGGCCTGGTGGTGGATGACGCCATCACCGTGATCGAGGGCACCGCCAGCCGGCGGGCCGAGGGGCTCACCGCCCTGCAGGCCGCCAAGGCCACGATGGATGAGCTGTTCGGAGCGGTGCTGGCCACCTCCCTGGTGCTGTTCGCCGTGTTTCTGCCGGTGCTGTTCTTCCCCGGCGCCACCGGCACGATCTACAAGCAGTTCGCCGCCACGATCCTGTTCGCGATCGCGATCTCCACCTTCAACGCCCTCAGCTTCTCGCCGATGCTCTCGGCCCTGCTGCTGGCCCGGCAGGGGGAGGCGCCGACCCGGCGGGGGTACGCCATCGCTGGGGTGGTGCTCGGACTGCTTTACGGCGTGCTGCTCAGCGGCAGCGGGGTGCTGGCGGCCCTGGCGATCCTGGCCGGCGGCGCCCTGCTGGGCTACGGCCTCAGCCTGGTGGTGCAGCGCCCGCTGCTGCTGCCGGGCTTCGGGCTGGCGGCCCTGGTGGCCCTGCTGCTGGCGGGGCTTGACAGTCCCGCGGCGGTGCTGCTGTTTGCCGGGATCGGTGCGGTCCTGGGCTGGTTCACGCCGCCGATCTTCGCGGGGTTCAATGGCCTCTATGGCCGGGCCGAGCGGGGCTACGCCCGCTGCCTGGCCTGGGTGCTGGGCCACCGGAGGTTGGTGATGACGGCGCTGGCGGCGGGCATCGCCCTCACGGCGGTGGCCTTCAACGCCATCCCGTCCGGCTTTGTGCCGGTGGAAGATCAGGGCTACGCCATCGGCATCGTGCAGGCCCCCGACGGCGTCTCCGACCAGGAGACCCGGCGGATCAACCGCGAGGTGGCGGCCATCCTCAGCCAGGAGCCCGCCATCCAGGCCGCCGCCGTGTTCAGCGGCGCCAGCCTCGACGGCAATGCCCCCAACCGGGGCCTGTTCTTCTTCGGCACCACCAACTGGGACCAGCGCCAGGGGGCCGATCAGGCGATGGCGGCGATCGTGGACCGGCTGAATCGCCGCTTCGCCGCCCTGCGGCAGGCCCGGGTGTTCGCCGTGCAACCCCCCTCGATTCCGGGGTACGGCAGCTCAGGTGGCCTCGAGTTTCAGCTGCTCGACCGCAGCGGCGGCGGGCTCAGCCTGTCGCAGTTCTTCGGCGCCGCCGGCCAGCTGATCCAGCAGGCCAACGCCGATGCCGCCCTCCACCGCGTGTACACCCAGTTCAGCCCGGAGGCCCCCCAGCTGCAGATCCGCGTGGATCGGGCGCGCCTGGCCTCGCTCGGCATCGACTACGCCACGGCGATGCAGGCCCTGAGTATCAACTTCGGCGGGGCCTACGTGAACGACACCTTCCAGGAGGGCAAGGTGCGCCGGGTGTTCGTGCAGGCTGATGCGCCGTTCCGCGCCAGCCCCCAGCGGCTGGAGGGGCTCTATGTGCCCGACGCCAAGGGCCAGCCGGTGCCCCTGGCCGAGTTCATCACGGTCACCCCCGCCACCGGGCCCTCGGTGATCCCCCACTTCAACCTCTACCGCTCGATCAAGGTGGAGGGCAGCCCCGGCGAGGGATACAGCTCCGGCCAGGCCATCCGGGCGATGCAGCAGGTGTTCCACCGGCTGGGGGTGAACGGCATCAGCTACGACTGGACGGGCCTGGCCCGCGAGGAGGTGAAGGCGGGGGCCCTGGCGATCGTGATCTTTGCCCTGGGGATCCTGGTGGTCTACCTGGTGCTCGCCGGCCAGTACGAGAGCCTCAGCGATCCACTGATCATCCTGATGACGGTGCCCACGGCCATGCTCGGGGCGCTGGCATTCCTCGCCCTGCGCGGCGAAGTGCTCAACATCTATGCCCAGGTGGGTCTGGTGATGCTGATCGGGTTGGCCGCCAAGAACGGGATCCTGATCGTGGATCTGGCCAACCAGCGGCTGGCGGAGGGCACCGCGCTGGTGGAGGCGGCGCGGGAGGCGGCCCAGTCCCGCCTGCGGCCGATCGTGATGACGGCGATCTCCTCGCTGTTCGGCTTCCTGCCCCTGGTGCTGGCCAGCGGAGCCGGTGCCCGCAGCCAGACCTCGCTCGGCACGGTGGTGTTCGGTGGCCTGCTGGTGGCCACCCTGCTGTCGCTGTTCGTGGTGCCGGTCTTCTATGTGGTGCTGAAGCAGTGGTTCGGCGTCAGCCCAGTGCGGCGCAACCCGGCATGAGTCGCCGGCTGGTGCGGGCCCTGCTGCTCGGCGCCCTGGCCGGCCTGGGGGTGGCCCTGCTGCTGCGGGCGGCGATTCTCAACACCCCGGTGCAGATCCCGCCCCATCGCCTGTTCTGGCAAGCGGTGCTGCTGGCCCTGGGCGGCGCCGTGACCGGCCTGGGCCTCAGCGCCGTGGCGGCCCTCCAGGCGGCCAACCCCGATCCGGCCTATCACCAACACCAGGCGGGCCTGCGGCCAAGGGGCAGGCGCCCGGAACCACCGAACGCCCCCACAAAGGACCCGGGAGACAGAAAGGACCCGGGAGGCTGACTCCTGGCCCTGTCCAGTCGACCTGTTGGAACAGACTGCCGGATTGAACTGTCCGGTGCGGACTGCGAGGGGATCAGCGGGTGGGCATCTCGGGAGGCTCCGCCTTTCTGTTCATCTGGCTCAGCCACACCGAACTCTCCTGCCCCAGCAGCGACTCTGCATTGATCACCAGGCGCTGGAACGCATCCGGCTCGTTGGCATAGGGCTCGGCCCGGGCCAGGTAGAGAAACTTCTCGCGCTTCAGGGCCTCACCCAAGCTCCGGTAACGGAGCCAGTTCTCCTGGTGGCGGTTCATGGCCAGCAAAGAACCGGAGAGAGCTACACCGCCGCCGGCCAGGGCAATCGCCAGGGCTCCCCAGGGCATCTTGACGGCATAGGGGCTGAAGATGGTGATCCCGGTGCCCAGCAGGATCTCCAACAGCCGCAGGCGCTGGAACGCGGCCTTGCTTCGTCGGCTTGCCCTGCTGAGCCAGATCAACTGGTCATCAAGTCGGTCGTGGAGGTAAGCCTCGGAATCGAGGGCAGCCATGGAAGCCAAGCGTTTTCAGGGCCGATTCTGTGGCAAGAAGGCGCCATTGACCAATCAAAAGTGAAGCGATGCAGACAACCGGAACATCAGCTCCAGGCCGCTTCAGGAGCCGGGACCAGGCCGCGTCGGAGGATCGAGAGGCAGCTGCGCCAGGGGGGAAGCCCCCATCTGCTGCTGAATGGCCCAGGTGGTGGCAGCCTTCTGGGTATGCCAGGCCTGCAACAGCTGTTTGGCCAGACTGCGCAACTGCTCGGTATCGGCAGTGGCATCGATCGCACGGCTGAAGCGCTCGATCTCAAAGCGCTGGGCAACGGTCAGTTCCATCGGGTACGTCACAGGTCTGAACGCAGATCTGGGCGCAAGGTATGGAGATCGCGCCCGACAAGGCGTAACAGAAACAACAGGGATCGGTTCCTGTCAGGGTTCCCTGTTGCCGCACCTGGGGCAGCGACGCCCCCTGGCTGAGCCTCAGGCCTGGTCGCTCAGATCCTGCAACAGCAGCAGCAGGGCAACACCCATCAGGGCCAGGGCCGTGCCGCTGTGCTCCTGCCGCGCCAGGCTGAGCGTGCGGGCCACCCTGAGATGCTCTGACCAGGTGAAGCGCATGCCGCCGCCACAGCTGGATTGATCCTGGCAACTGCCGCAGGCAGGCGCGTCCACGCCGCTACAGGAGTGGCGCCTCCGTTACAAACGGTCACCGGACCACCCCTGTCAACCCGGCTCAGGAGCCGGCGAGCAGGGCCTGATCTCCGCTGAAGTCCGGGGTGGTCGGCGGGCGCCGGGCGTAGTCGTTGGCGTAGCTGTCGGCAAGGGTGGCCTCCAGGTCGAAGGCCGGCTCCCAGGCCAGCTCCTGCCGCACGCGCGTGATGTCGGTGAGGAAGTGGGCCAGGCGCAGGGGAAAGGCCTTGCGGGCCTTCTTGTCGAGCCCGGCCGGATCGAAGCTGCGGATCTCCACCCCCGCCGGATCCTTGCCGGCCGCACGGGCGGCGGCCTGCACCAGGCCGCGGAAGGTGACGCCCTGGCGGCCGCTGCAGTTGTAGATGCGGTTGGCCGCCGCATCCACCTCGATGCAGCGGGCCATGGCAGCCGCCAGGTCGCTCACGTGGCCCAGCTGGGTAATGGTGCTGCCATCGCCGGGCAGGGGCACCGGCCGGCCGTGCACGATCCGATCGAAGAACCAGCTCTCCACCGGGTTGTAGTTGCCCGGGCCCACGATGTAGGTGGGCCGGAAGCTGGTGAAGGCGATGCCCTGGCTGCGCAGCCAGGTCTCGGTTTCCGCCTTGCCGGCGTGGCGGCTCTGTGGATCGGTGGGGCTGTCCTCATCGAGGGGCCACAGCTCGCTGTCGGCGTAGACACCGGCCGAGCTCACATACACAAACCGGTGGCTGGGGGCGCCGGTGCGCGCGATCACGGCCTGGGAGTCGTCGAGCGTGCGACCCGAGCTGTCAACGA
>JBEDAU010000140.1:0-3776 GCA_041177605.1 Cyanobacteriota bacterium
CGGCGGCCTGGCCATGGCGCCGCCGCCCCCCTCCGGCTCCCCATAGGATCCGCTCAGCATTCGCCTTGCCCGTGGCTGTTCTTCATCTCACCGACGCCAACTTCCAGGCTGACGTGCTGCAGGCGGACATGCCCGTTCTGGTGGACGTCTGGGCCGAGTGGTGCGGCCCCTGTCGCCTGATGGCCCCGCTGATGGACTGGGCCGCCGAGGACTATGCCGGGCGGCTGCGGGTGGGCAAGCTGGAAGCCGATCCCAACCCCCAGAGCCGCGACCGGCTCGCCATCCAGGGGCTGCCCACCCTGATTCTGTTCAGGGGCGGTGAGGAGCTCGTCCGCCACGAGGGCGCCATGGCCAAGCCCCAGCTCAAGGCCTTCCTGGATGCCCACCTCTGATTGGGTCTCCGAGCGGGTTGCCCGGCTGGGCAGCGGCGTCTTCGCCCGCAACGACAGCCGCAAGTCAGCGTACCGGCAGCGGGCCCAGGCCCCGGGGGTGGCCCCCCTGCTCGACCTCTCGCTGGGCTCCACCGATCTGCAGCCCCCCGCCGCCGCCATTGCAGCGATGGCCGCCGCCCTCCGCCAGCCCGAGAGCGCCGCGTACTGCCTCCACGCTGCCACCGCCCCCTTCCGCCAGGCCGTGGCGGCCTGGGCCGAGCGCCGCTTCGGCGCCAGCGTGGACCCCGAGCGGGAGGTGCTGCTGCTGGTGGGATCCCAGGAGGGCACGGCCCATCTGCCCCTGGCGGTGCTCAACCCCGGGGATCGGGCCCTGCTGCTCGATCCCTACTACCCCTCCCACATGGGGGGCCTGCATCTGGCTTCGGCGGAGCCACTGCTGCTGCCGCTCGACCCGGAGGCTGGCTGGCGCCCCCGGTTTGAGGCGCTCAGCCCGGCGCAGTGGCAGAGCCTGAAGCTGATGGTGATGGGCTTTCCCCACAATCCCACCGCCACCACCGGTGAACAGGCCTGGGTCGACCAGGCCGTGTCGAGGGCACTCGAGCACGGCATCGTGATCGCCCACGACAACCCCTACGTGGATCTGGCCCTGGAGGGCGAGGCCCCGGCCCTGCTGCGCCATCCAGCCTGGCGCCAGTGCGGCATCGAGTTCTTTTCCTTCTCCAAGAGCTGGTGTCTGGGCGGTTTTCGCCTGGCCTTCGCGATCGGTGCCGAGGGGTTGATCGCCGCCCTGCGCCAGCTCAAGGGGGTGGTGGATTTCAACCAGTCGCTGGCCCTGCAGGCCGGAGCGATCGCCGCCCTGGAGCAGGCACCGCACTGGCCCGGGCAGCTGCGCGCCACCTACCGCGAGCGCCGCGATGCCATGGCCGCCGCTCTGGAGGGGGTGGGCTGGCCAGTGCGGCGCCCCTCCATGGCGCTCTACCTGTGGCTGGCCCTGCCCGAGCCGGCCCGGCGCCGCGGCTGGGACAGCGAGACCTTCGGGGCTCAGCTGCTGGAGGCCACGGGGGTGGCCCTCACCCCCGGCAATGGCTTCGGACCGGGTGGTGAGGGCTGGATGCGGCTGGCCCTGGTGCACCCACGCCAGGAGCTGCTGGCCGGTGCTGCCCGGATCGGCGATTGGCTGGCGGGCCTCTGAGCGACCGCGCCCTCGCCAGGGGCTGGCAGCTGCGGCGCCTGTCCGTCTGCGCCAGCACGGAGGTGGAGCTGGCCCGCTGGCTGGCGGCGCGGCAGACGGCCGCCGCCCGCCTGGCGGTGGTGGCCCGACGCCAGCGCTTCGGCGTTGGGCAGCAGGGACGGACCTGGGTGTCGCCGCCCGGGGGGCTGTGGCTCAGTGCGGCGTTCCCCTGGCGGCAGGAGCTGCCGGGCTCGGCGTCGCTGGGGCTGGCCGCCGCGGTGGGGATCGCCCTGCAGCTCGAGCTCCTGGGCGTGGCTGTGCAGCTCAAGTGGCCCAATGACCTGCTGGTCGATGGGTGCAAACTGGCTGGCCTGCTGCCCCGGCTGCGGATGCGGGGTCCCAGCGTGCGCTGGGCCCAGGTGGGCGTGGGGATCAACGGCTGCAATCGGCTGCCGGCGATCGGCCCACCGGGGGCGATCAGCCTGGCCCAGGCCCTCGGCGGGCAACGCCACCATCCCCAGGCCCGGCCGGAGCGCCTGCTGCCCCGGGTGCTGGCGGGCCTCGACTGGGCGGCCGCCCATGCCCATCAACCAGAGACGGTCCGCCTGGCGGCCGAGGCCCGGCTCTGGCATCCCGAGGGAGGCTGGCTGCAGGGGGACGAGACCTGGCAGGTGCTCGGCCTCCATGCCGATGGACGGCTCCGCCTCGGCCGGGCCGACCGGGAGCTGGCCCTGATGCGGGTGTTCTGAAGCACCGGCGCCGACTCCGGCGGCTCCCTAGGCTCAGACTCTCTGCAAGCACCGGTGTCTCGATGAGCCCACGACGGCCTGCTCTGCGGATCGGGCTGGGCCTGCTGGGGGCGATCTCGGCCGCCGCGGCTCTGCTGCCGGCCGCCGCGGAGCTGGCCCAGCCGGCGTCGGGGCCTGCCCCCGGGGCTGCCGGGTCCCCCGGCCTGGAGCCGGGCCTGCAGCTTCCTGCCGCCGCGCCGCCTGCTGAGCCGCCCGCCGCGTCGACCCAGGCCCGGCCTGGGGGCCACTTTGACGATGCGCTCGACGCCCTGGTGCGCGACGGGGTGGTGAGCCCGGCGGAGCGGACCCGGGTCCGCTCCACTGCCGGTTCCCGGCCCCAGGACGCGCAGGCGCTGCGGCGGGCCTGCCTGAGTGGGGCGATCTCCGACCAGGAGTGCCGCAGCGGTGTGGTGGTGCGGCTGCGGGGCCGGTCGAACGGGGCCGGCGAGGCCACCGGTGCGCTCAGCGGCGAGGCAGCCCGGCTCGAGGGCCTGCGGCTGGGGGCCGACGGCCGGCCCCTGCCCCCGCTCACGGTGCCGGTGTCGGCCCTGCTGGCCGGCGGCGACGGCACATTCCGCCTGCAGGATGTGTTCGGCGTCACCCCCAGGCCGGCCCCCATCGCCGGCAACGGCAACCGCCGTCTGCTGTTTCCGGTGCTCGGCTCGGCGATCCCCAGCAGCAGCTTCGGCCTCCGGCTCCATCCGGTGCTCGGGATCTGGCGGCTGCATGCCGGCCAGGACCTGGCCGCTCCGGAGGGCACGCCGGTGGTGGCCGCCCTCTCCGGTCGGGTGGTGAGCAGCGGTCTGGCGGGAGGCTATGGACTGGCGATCGAGGTCGAACATGCCAACCCCCGCCGCCGCACCCTCTACGGCCACCTGAGTGAGCTCTACGTGAAGCAGGGGGACCGCGTGCGCCAGGGGGAGGTGATCGGCCGGGTGGGCAGCACGGGCCTGAGCACCGGTCCTCACCTGCACTTCGAGCTGCGCATGCCCCAGGCCGGCGGCTGGGTGGCCGTCGATCCCGGCGACCTGGATCCCGGCCCGGGGGCCATCGGCACCGACGCCATTGCCTTGCTGATGGGACAGCTGCTGGGCAGCCTGGAGCGTCCCGCCCCGGCCGGGGCCGGCAAGCCGCCCGGCTAGGCCAGCACCCGGCCGTCGCGGAAGTGCACCACCCGCTCGGCCCGGGCGGCCACGTCGTCTTCGTGGGTCACCATCACCACGGTCATGCCCGAGCGGTGCAGCTCGTCGAAGATGGCCAGCACCTCCTCGGTGGTGCGTGAATCCAGGGCGCCGGTGGGCTCGTCGGCCAGCAGCAGGGCCGGCTGGTTGATGATGGCCCGGGCAATCGCCACCCGCTGCTGCTGCCCGCCCGAGAGCTGGTTGGGCTTGTTGTGGAGCCGCTCGGCCAGGCCCACGCGGATCA
>JBEDAU010000141.1:0-3559 GCA_041177605.1 Cyanobacteriota bacterium
CCGCAGACAGGGCGGTGTGATCAGCTCGTTGTCGATCGGGTTGATCAGCAGCGCAGCGCCGCTGATGATCGCCTCCACCTTGCCGCCGGTGGCGGGAATCGCCACGGCGGCAGCCGTGATCCAGTTGCCGGCGTTGCCGTCAGCCAAAAGCGGCGCCAGCTCCAGGGTCACGGTCACCGCCTCGCTGTGGCCGGGGTGGGAGGCGACGAGCACAAAGCTGCCGGTGGCATCGAGGTCGGTGCCGAGGTTGACGACATCACCGCTGCTGCGGGTGTGTTCGTAGCAGTCGGTGGCGGAGTGGTTGATCCAGCCGACGAGCACCGTCTGGGCGTCGAGCAGCCGGGTGGCTTGAGAGGTCATGAATGGGGCTCCGGTGAGGAAGGAATGAAGGGTTCAGGGCAGCACCAGCGGCATGGGCGCCACGTTGTACAGGCGGGCTGCGGCCTTGCGGTTGCACACCGCAAAGCCCACGTACCAATCCACCCGGGTTCGGAACACCGGCGCGTCATGCACCTCCCCGAAGTCCCGCACCGAGATGCCGTAGCGCCCCTCGAACGGGCCCTGCAGCCCGCACACCGCCGCATCACCGAGCACGCAGCAGTAGATCGAGGTGGTGTCGCCCGGTTCGTCGTAGCCGAGCACCGCATTGCCCTCGGCGTCCTCCTCCACCAGCAGGATCTCGATCCCCTCGAAATAGTGGCGGCCGTCGATCACCTCGTAGAGGTCGCCGCCGGCCTGGCGGGAGGCGGTGCTGATCTGGCGGCGGGCGGCCTTGCTGGCGATCAGCACCTTGTCGCCGCCGTAGCCGATCACGCTGTCGGTCAGCGCCTCCAGCGCCAGCAGGTTGAGGGTGCTGCCGCCGTTGTCGATCGTCTGGTCCTCACCCGGCACCAGGCGCTTGCTCAGCCCGTTGAACGCCCGCGGATCGAAGGTGTCATCGCCGTTGATGATCGCCGCCTCCAGGGTGAGGCGCATCGAGCGCACCTTCATCTCGGTCTGGGCGGCACGGGCCTCAGGGCCCTGCAGGTCCACGATCGAGCGGTCCACATCCAGGTCGCCGCCGAACAGGTGCACGAACTCCGAATCGGAGTTGATCACCCCGTAGCTCTGGCGATAGCCCTCGTTGACGGCCCGAAAGCCGACGCGAGGGAGTTTCGTTTCCGCCGGGAAGCTCAGCGAGCCGCCGACGAGGTTGCGGAAGGGCAGGCGGCGCAGCAGCTCCCCCTCCGCAAAGGTCTTGAGCACCGCCAGCTGCTCCGCGCGGCGGGCGTATTTCTGCGCCTCGATCAGGGTCAGGCCCAAGGGCACGCTCCCGGGGCCTCGCCCCAGTGACAACAGCAGCTGTTGCCAGGTGCCGGAAGCAGCGCTGGCTGGCCCCTGCGCCCTACAGACAGCAACCGTTCTGCCTGGGAGAACCAAAGTGGGAGGGAGATCCGCTCGTTCCCCCGGGCAACCGGCTGGAGGCCCTGCGGGGTGATCGCGCAGGCCAGGACAGCATCCGCATCAACGACCAGTTCCGTCTCTGCTTCATCTGGACGGCTGCCGGCCCCGATGCCGTCGAAATCGTCGCCTACCACTCATTCCTGCCATGGACCGCCTGCCCCCCATCACGCCCGGTGAACTGCTCCAGGAGGAGTTCCTGCAGCCGCTCGGTGTCAGTCAGCACCGGCTGGCCAAGGCCATTGGCGTGCCGGCCTCACGGATCAGTGAAATCGTGACGGGCCAGCGGGCGATCACCGCCGATACCGATCTGCGCCTCTGCCGGTTTCTGGGCCTCAGTCCCGGCTACTGGCTGCGGGCCCAGGCTGCCCATGACACCGAAGTGGCCTGCGCTCAACTAGCCGACGAGCTGGAGCAGATCCAGCCCCTGGTGGGTGCTCAGACGTAGCGGCCCGGATATTCCCCCGGGTGGTCGATCCGGGTCACCCGCACCCCGGCGGCGCTTTTCCCCGAGAAGCGCAGCAGGTCGCTGCCGCTCACCGGATAGCCGAGCGCCTGGGCCAGCAACGACACCTCATCGGCGGTGATGGCATCGCTCACCCGCTGCCGCAGGGCCGGATCGCTCTGGACATGCGCCAGGAACTGCTCCAGCGGAGTTGTACTCACCGCAGCGCCAGCACCGCACAACCGAGGTCAAGCTACGCGGCCATCAGCACCACACCCAGTCAGCCTCTGGGCTCTAGCTGCCAGCAAGAGGTGCTCGGCCTACGCCGTTTGCGGGCAGGGCAGCCATCCTGAATTCAGCAATGGGGAAGCCATGGAGCGGCACATCCAGGAGGCCCTGATGGACGCTGCCCGCTCCGAGGCCGAGCAGAGCTGGCGAGAAGGCGGCATCCCCGTGGGCGCCGTGCTGGCCACAGAAGACGGCACGATCGTGGCCCGCGGCCACAACCAGAGGATCCAGAGCGGCGATCCCACCAGCCACGGTGAAACCCAGTGCATCCGCAACGCCGGGCGCCGGCGCGACTGGGGTCAGCTCACCCTGGTGACCACCCTTTCGCCCTGCCCGATGTGCAGCGGCACGGCGGTGCTGCTGGGCTTCCGGCGGGTGCTGATCGGGGAACGACGCAGCTACAGGGGCGCCGAGCAGTGGCTGGAGCAGGCCGGCATCAGCGTGGACTGCCTCGACGATCCGCAGTGCCGCGAGCTGATGGAGCGGATGCAGCGGGAGAAACCGGAGCTGTGGCGGGAAGACATCGGCCTGCCGCCCGAGTCGCCCAGTCCTGGGATGTGAACGAGGGGCCTGCCGCTGGCAAGGGCAGGGGTCAGCACCCCTCCCATGACCACCCCGATGAGCGCCGTGCGGTTTGCCGATCGCTTCCGCTTCTACTCAGGCCAGCCGCAGCAGCAGAGCGGCGTGCAGCAGCTGTATGCCGCCATCAGCAGCAGCGACCAGGGCGCTGCGATCCTCGATGAGCAGGCCCCCTGGGCCCTCAGCTTCAGCCAGAAACCCGCTGCGCCGCCGGCGCCAGCAGCCCCCAGCGGCGGCCTCGATCCCCGCGGTTCAGAAGAGGCCGGCATGGCCGGCCCGCAGAAGCCGGCACCGGTCAAACCTGGTGACTCCTACCTGCTGGTGAACGACCGGGACCAGGACATGGAGGCCTACGACCACACCGGCCAGTTCCTCTGGAAGATCCCCTGCCTGGCCCGCGGCCAGGGGGCTGACACCGACTGGAGCCACGCCAACACCGACACACCGCCCGGTCTCTACAAGCTCGGGAAGCTCTATGCGGATTACGAGCAGAACCCCAATCCCCCCTGCTCCGACACCGCCATGGGCTACGGCTGGTATTCCTTCGATATGGAGGAGCTGGAGGGCCAAGAGGTGGCCCACGGCCGGGCCCGGATCATGCTCCACGGCGGTGGTTCGGCCTGCGGCTGGCCCGGGGCCTGGGCAGCGCAGCAGCCCCTGCATCCCACCCTCGGCTGCATCCGGCTCCACAACGCCGATCTGCGCGACAAGGTGCTGCCCCTCTACCGCCAGGGCACCGTCTATGTGGGGGTGTTCCAGGAAAAAAAGTGACGGCGGGCCAGGCCCCGGGGGGATGCACCTCTGGGG
>JBEDAU010000142.1:0-3358 GCA_041177605.1 Cyanobacteriota bacterium
GTGGAGGGCCTGGGCCGGCCTGAGATCCACGCCCGGGCCCGGGAGCGCTGGGAGCTGGCCCCTCGATCGACAGACCGCCTGATCGCCCACGCCCGCGGCCAGCTGCGGGAGGCCTGGGAGCTGGAGCGTGAGCAGTTGCTGGCCGTGCTGCTGACCCGTTGTGACCGGATCTACCGGGAGGCAATGGCCTGCGCGAATCACGGCGCTGCCCTGGGTGCGATCAACGCCGCTGCCCGGCTGGCGCAGCTCTGAGCCCGGAAACCCTGAGGCAGGAGCTGCAACGGAATAGATCAACGCATGCGAAGTGGCAACGCTCTTTACAGCCACTTCTCCATAGTCACTCTATTCTATAATTCAAGTCGCGCTGACTCGGGATTGACTCTATGGTTAATGCGGATGATCGTGAAATCAGCGCTGAGGAGCGCATTGCAAGAGGAAGGGCTAGGCGGCTAAAGCGTGAGCACGATCAAAGGGTTGCGGATGATTTGCGCGAGACTTTGCCTCCTTTCACTGAGGCCCTATGGAAAGTCCTGAAGTGGGGGACTGTTGCCTTTGTCGTTATTTTCCTCGTGGATACAGGTATTTTGATGGTTGAGGCAGGCAGCCAAGCCCTGTGCCATGCGGGGAAAACCGAATTGTGCCCGTTGGCTAAATACTTGGAAAAAGAGCGCCTTAGGAGGGAGCGTGAAGCTGCTGCTAACAAGGCGCGGCGAGAGAGGCAGGAGAGCATGGCACTTCAGGGAGAGACCACGGGGGCTTACCTAGGGGATCCGGCGGGTGATCAAAGAACGGCGCGCCAGGGAGAAACCATGGGGGCCTACCAAGAATCGACGCCTGTCGATCCAAGAACGGAGCACCTAAAGGCACTGATGTTTGATTCTTTGGGAAGATGCCTAGCTAAATACGACAGATTTAACGACAATCGTGGCGCTAAAGAACAGTGCCAGAAAATAGCAATTCAAGAAGCGCAGAACCGCTACATCAGGGGGGAATGACTGGCGTCGGGCAGCGGCCCTGAGGCTTCCGCCGTGCTTGCCGTGCTGGGCCCCCACGCTTGCGGGTCCCCCTGCTGCAGCTCTCAGCGGGGCCCTGGCGCCCGGGGAAACGCTTGTGTCAGCCCCTGCGGCGGGTTCCGGTTTGGTTCCGGCTGGTTCCGGTTGCGGCTGGCCTAGGCCTGCCATGCCCCGCGTCCGCTCCCAGCTGGCGATCCAGGCCCCGCCGGAGCTGCTGGAGGCCGTGGCCCAGCTGCAGGCCCAGCCCCGCCGATCAGCCGAACGGGTGACGCCTGCTCACCCGTTCGGCTGAGGCCCCATCGCCCGAACGGGTGAGCTGCCTGCTCTGCTGGGCCCCTCACCCATGGAAGGCTTGACGATCCCCCCGGGCCTGGTTTGCTTGCTGCAGTAGTTCAGTAGCTCAGGCTTTGCTGATCGCCGTTCTGAACCAGAAGGGGGGCGTAGGGAAGTCCACCACCGCCGTGCACCTGGCCCGCTGGCTGCAGCTGCAGGGGCGATCGGTTCACCTGGCCGACCTGGACCCGCAACAGACCGGCAGCTTCTGGCTCCAGGCCGCCGATCAGTTCACCATCCCCTGCACCGTGATTCCGGCTGATGCGGATGCGGCACTGGAGCAACTGCCGCCCCTGGCCGCCGCTGCGGATGTGCTGGTGGTGGATGGTCCCGCGGGGCTGAGCGATGCCACCCGGGCCGTGATGCTGCTGGCTGATGTGGTGCTGACCCCGGTGCAGCCGGCCGGGGCTGATCTGCGCTCTGCTGTGGATGTGCTGCGGCTGGTGAGCCAGGCCCGCAGGATCCGCGGCGGCCCGCCGGATGCTGCGGTGTTCCTGAACCGCGCCACCAAGGGCACGCGGCTGCTGAGCGAGGCCCGCGACGTGCTCAGCCAGCTGGAGGGCTTCCGGGCCCTGGGCCAGGCGATCACGCAACGGCAGGCCCTCACCGATTCCTACAGCCAGGCGACGACCGTCTTCGAGGCGGGGACCGGACCGCCGCTGGAGGCCGCCGGAGAGTACAGCCGTCTGTTTGCTGAGCTACTGAAAGCCTGATCTACTGAACCCCTGAACCATGCCAGCCCGTAAGCCCCTCTCCAGCGCCCTGCCGCCTGATGCCGCCGCTTTCGTGCGGGGCGATGCCCCTGCAGCAGAACCACCCGCACTGGCCCCGCTTGCCCCAGCTGCACCTGAGCCCGAGGCCCGCGTGCGCTTCACGGTTGACCTGCCTCGATCGCTGCACAAGCGCCTGAAGCTGGCCGCCCTGAACCGTGATGAGGCCATGACCGACCTGGCCCGACGGGCCCTGACTGAATGGCTCGATTCCCAGGCTTGAGCGCCTGACTTGCTGAACTACTGCATTGCTGCCTGCCTTGCTTGCTGACTTGCTGCCTTGCGTACCTGCCTGAGTGACAGGGCAGCAGGATTGGCCACGGCACCCCTGGGCCCAGTGCTGGCCTGGGATCTGGGCTGCTGTCCAATCGGGGCCGCAGGGTTTGGACAAGGGGTTTGGCCAGGGCCGGGTGATCGAGCGGGCGATGGGCCGCAACTGGATCGCCAGATCCGCGCCAGGTGAATTGTTCTAATCAAACCCATTAACAATGGCGGATTTTTTATACCTTATCTGTTAATTCTTCTGGGTTTGTATAGCTTGGCTGTGGTAAGTGCTGCGCCCGGGGCTCCGGCAGTACACCTGCACGCCACTACCAGTGGTGTGCCGCGTGGGCGCTGGTTCGTTGCCTCCCCCACCCATGGAGATCACAATGGATGGAACCCGATCGGGGACTAATGCCTCATCGCCACCCATCCCCAGGATCTGCCCTGCTGCTGCGGGATCTGCGCAGCCCGGCGGGGCCGATGAAATCGTTCACGCTGAAGCTGCCGACTGAGCTGATCGACGCTCTCGATCAGGCCGCCGCTACCCACGCCGCCCCCCGCTCCACAATCGCCCGCAACGTGCTGGCACTGGGGCTGGATCTGGGGCAACCGGAGGTGACCGCGACCCCCTGACCGCGCAAAGGCTGGCGCCCCTGGGTCCCGGCCGGTTTCATGCCATGAAGAAGGGGGCCCCTAGGGGCCCCCTTCCACAAACAATCCCGGCTGCTGCGCTCGTTTCTCAGGCCAGAGCAGCGACCGGGGACCCACCGAGGGAGGAGCCTCAGTGCTTAGTTCACAGCTTAACTGCGGACGCCCGCAAGGCCACCCCAGTCCGCAATCCGCCATCGCCAGCAGGCCTGAGCGCCGCAACTGGATGGGATGGATGAACGGGGACACCTGGGAGCGCCTGGTGCAGATCCCCCCGCGCCGCCGGTACGGGATGCCCCACGGCTGGGGGCCCCATGGCGTCGCTGCTGC
>JBEDAU010000143.1:0-4479 GCA_041177605.1 Cyanobacteriota bacterium
GGCCAGGGCTGGTGCCCCAGCAGGGGGGGGCGCCGACGTGGCCGGCGCCAGCGGGCTGCCCAGCCGCACACCCAGCCCCAGGGCCAGGGCCAGACCCAGGGCCAGCAGGGCCGGCCAGAACAGGGGGGCGAGGCGGGCGGGCCAGAACCCCGGCACCGACAGGTCTCCCTCCCGGTTGCGCCGCCAGAGCTCCCGCAGCCGCAGTCGCAGGCTGGCGACCACCGCCACCAGATCCCGCCTCAACAGCAGCCAGGGGCTCTCGTAGGGAGCGGGCAGGTCGGGCGCCGGCCGGCTCGGCTCGCGCATGGCGGCTCAGCGCCGCCGCAACAGCGAGGCCAGGCCGCGGCGGCTGGGATCGGCGTCCTGCCCCTGGGAGAAGCGCTCCACCTCTTCGGCCGCAGGGGTCGGTTCCTTCACCCCGCACACGTCCTTGTACATGGCGTCGTACTCCAGGGCGGAGCGGGCCCAGCTGAAATCGCAGGCCATGGCGCGGCGCTGCAGATCACCCCAGCCCACCGGATTGCGGTACGCCTCCCAGGAGCGCACGATCGCCGTGTAGAAGTCGATCGGCTCGTAGCGGTCGAAGCCGTAGCCGGTGCCGCTGCCGGCCAGGGGGTCGTTGGGGGGCACGGTGTCGACCAGGCCGCCCACCATGCGCACCACCGGGATCGAGCCATAGCGCATCGCCAGCATCTGGCTGATGCCGCAGGGCTCGAAGCGGCTGGGCATCAGGAAGGCATCACTGCCGCCGTAGATCAACCGCGAGAGGGCGTCGTCGTAGGTGAGGAACACGGCAAAGCGGCCGGGATGGCGGGCCGCCATCTGCCACAGGCCACTCTCGTAGTGGCGATCCCCCGTGCCCAGCACCACGATCTGGCTGTCGGTGTAGGCCAGCACCCGATCGGCCACCTGCAGCAGCAGGTCCACCCCCTTCTGGTCCACCAGCCGGCTCACCATGCCCATCAGGTAGGTGCGGGGGTTCACCGCCAGGCCGAAGCGCTCCTGCAGCGCCTGCTTGTTCGCCACCCGCCGCTCCAGCGCGTCGGCGGTGAAGGTCGACACCAGGGCCTTGTCGGTGGCGGGGTTCCAGTCGTCGGTGTCGATGCCGTTGAGGATGCCCCGCAGCTTGCCGCTGATGAAATTGAGCAGGCCGTCGAGCTGCTCGCCGTACTGCGGCGTGCGGATCTCCATCGCGTAAGTGGGCGACACCGCATTCACCCGGTCGGCGTAGAGCAGGGCCGCCGCCATGGTGTGGTCACCCTGCATGTACCAGGGGCACCAGGTGATGCGGTCGAGCTTCCAGCGCCACGGCCCCTGGTACTTGAGGTTGTGGATGGTGAAGACCGTGCTGATCTCCGGGTCCTGGTGCATCCACACCGGGATCATGCCGGTGTGCCAGTCGTGGCAGTGCAGCACCTGGGGCTTCCAGTGGTGCCAGGCGAATTCCGCGGTGGCGCTGGCGAAGAAGGTGAAGCGCCAGTCTTCATCCTCACCGCCGTAGATCCGCTCCGGGTCGAACACCGGATGGCCCACCAGATAGAGGGGCAGGCCTGTGGTCGGGTGGCGGGCTTCGTAGACGGCGAAGTCGTTGCCCATCGTGTGGCCGCGCCACACCGGCTCGGCGGGGATCTGCAGGCGCGACCACAGCCGGCCGTAGCCCGGCATGATGATGCGCACGTCGTGGCCGAGGGCCGCCAGGGCCGGGGGGAGGGATCCCACCACGTCGCCCATGCCACCTACCTTGATCAGGGGCGCGCACTCGGCGGCAGCAAACAGAATCCGCATCGCCCGGGTGCCGCAATTGCGCGCAACTCTACGGGCGGTCTTTCAAGCCTCCAGCCGCTGCCGGGGTCAGGGCAGCACCGTCACCGGGGTGCCCAGCTGCACCAGCTCGAAGAGCTCGCGCACGTGCTCATCGAACAGGCGCACGCAGCCGTGACTCACCGCCTGCCCCACGCTGTCGCGCTGCGGGGTGCCGTGGAAGCCGGCGCTGACGCAGCCCCGCACCACCAGCTGCTCGCGGCCGTTGAACCCCACCCGGCCGTTGCAGTCGCGGTGGAAGCCGATCCAGCGGCTGCCGAGGGGATTGGCCGGACCGGGCGGCACCCGCACCCCGGTGGCCGGGTGCTCCCAGACGGGATCGACGGCCAACTCGATCACCGCGAACTGCCCCACCGGCGTCTCCCAGCCGGGGCGGCCCACCGCCACCGGAAACCGGCGCAGCAGCCGCTGGCCCTCCAGCACCTGCAGGTGCCGGGCGGAGCGGTCGAGCACCAGGCGCCGCTCGACCGGCATGGCGCCCTCCCCCCGGGCCGGAACAGCGGCCGCCAGGGCGAGGCTCAGGGCCAGCCCCGCCCGGGCCAGCCAGCGCCGCCGCAGCCCGCCCGGGTTGTCGCCAGCCGCAAGGAAGCGCCGCACTGCCGCCGGATGCTGCTCACGCCGTCACGGTAACCAGGCCGAGCCGGAGAAGTCCGGCTCCCGCTTCTCCAGGAAGGCATTGCGGCCCTCCTGGCCCTCGGCCGTGCGATAGAAGAGATGGGTGGCCTGGCCGGCCAGCTCCTGGATGCCCGCCAACCCGTCGGTCTCGGCGTTGAAGGCGGCCTTGAGGCAGCGGATCGCCGTGGGGCTGTGCTGCAGCACCTCCCGCCCCCAGCGCACCCCCTCCGCCTGGAGCTGCTCCAGGGGCACCACCGCATTCACCAGCCCCATGGCCAGGGCCTCCGCGGCGCCGTAACGGCGGCAGAGAAACCAGATCTCGCGGGCCTTGCGCTGGCCCACCACCCGGGCCAGGTAGCCGGCCCCGAAGCCGCCGTCGAAGCTGCCCACCCGCGGCCCGGTCTGGCCGAACACGGCGTTGTCGGCGGCGATCGACAGGTCGCAGAGCAGGTGCAGCACCTGGCCGCCGCCGATGGCATAGCCAGCCACCAGGGCGATCACGACCTTGGGCAGGCTGCGGATCAGCCGCTGCAGATCCAGCACGTTGAGGCGCGGCAGACCCGAACCGTCGAGGTAGCCACCGTCGCCGCGCACGCTCTGGTCGCCGCCGGCGCAGAAGGCCCAGCCCCCATCGGCCGCCGGCCCGGCGCCGGTGAACAGCACCACGCCCACCGCCGGGTTGTCGCGCACGCGGGCAAAGGCATCACAGAGCTCCGCCACCGTGTGGGGGGTGAAGGCGTTGCGCTTGTGGGGGCGGTTGATCGTGATCCGCGCCAGCCCATCGCCGCTGAGGTCGTAGAGGATGTCGCTGTAGGCGCCGGCCCGCTGCCAGGCCACCCCCTGCGCCGCCCCGGCCGCAGACGACAGACCCGGCGAATCCACGGCGATGTCGGTCATCGAAGGGGGGCTCAGGAGCTGGGGGCCATTCTGCGCAGGGCCTGGCGTCGCTCCGCATCCAGCCGCCGGTCGGTGCTGAGGTGCAGCAGGGCCAGGGGCTGGGCCAGGGCCCAGTCCAGGGCGCTGGCCAGCTGGTCGGCCCGCTCCAGCCGCCGGCTGGGCACGCCGTGGCAGGCGGCGAGCCGACTCTGGTCAACGGCCTGGCCCATGGCGAACAGCCGCTCGAAGTCCATGGCGCCGTCGGGCTCGGTGCGGATCGGCAGCTGCTCGAAGATGCCGCCGCCGCCGTTGTCCACCAGCACCACGGTGAGCTGGCCGTGGGTCCGGGCCCAGAGCCAGCCGTTGCTGTCGTGCAGCAGGGCCAGATCACCGCTGAGCAGCACGGCCCGGCCCGCGGCCGCGGCGATGCCGAAGGCCTGCGACAGCGTGCCGTCGATGCCGGAGGCCCCGCGAAAGCCATAGACGGGCCGGGGTGGGCCGTCGGCCACGGCAAAACTCTCCCAGTCGCGCACCGGTGAACTGTTGGCCAGCAGCAGCGGCACCCCGGCCGGCAGCAGGCGGCTGAGGGCCCGGGCCACAGCCGGCTCCCCCCAGCAGGGGGGGGCCAGCTGCTGCGCGATCCAGGCCTGAATCAGGCCCTCATGGCGCTGCCACTGCCGTGCCAGGGCCAGGGATGCCGGGGCCGGCTGCCCCTGCTGGGCGGCGGCGGGCAGCTGCTGCCACCAGGCCGCCAGCCCGCCCGGCCACTGCAGCGCGGCCCGGCCGAGCGGATCGAGCGGCCGCGGTTCGGCCTCGCTCACCAGCAGCTGGGGCCCGGCCAGGCCGGCCAGCCAATCCTGCAGGCGCCGGCTGGCCGGCAGCGGACCCAGCCGCAGCACCTGCAGCCCCGGGGGCGAGAGGGCCGGGCGTGGCTGGGCCAGCAGCAGGTCGTAGCCCGCCTGCACCGGCAGCCCCTCGAGCCCGCGCAGGCCGCTGAGGCCATCGGCCAGCAGGGGCCAGCCGCTGCGCGCCAGCCAGCGGCGCAGGGCCGCCACAAAGGCCGGCCAGTGTTGGGGCAGGCCGCGCCAGGGACCGGCCACCACCACGCCGGGGCGATCGGGGTCGAGCCCACCCAGGCCGCAGGGCGTGGCCGGGCAGGCGGGGGAG
>JBEDAU010000144.1:0-3578 GCA_041177605.1 Cyanobacteriota bacterium
CCATCGCGCCAGGCCGGAGGCCGCCGCCATGGCCATCCGCTTCGGGTCTGCGCTCGGCGCCGAGCTGGCCGCCGCCGAGCGGCGCGAATGGCTGGTGACCAATGGCCTCGGCAGCTATGCCAGCGGCACCGTGGCCGGCTCCCGCAGCCGCAGCTACCACGGCCTGCTGGTGGCGGCCCTCGCCGCACCGGTCGATCCCGGCAGCCGCACCCTGCTGGTGGCCGGCCTGGAGGAGCGTGCCCACCCCGCCGGGGAGCCCGCCGCGGCCACGCCGCTCTGGAGCCAGCGCTGGAGCGATGGCCGCCAGGAGCCCGCCGGCCATCGGGCGATCGTGGCCTTCGCCCTCGAGGGCAGCGTGCCCTGCTGGCGCTACGCCATCGGCGATGCGCTGCTGGAGAAGCGCCTCTGGATGCAGCCCGGCGCCCACACCACCTGGGTGCACTACCGCCTGCTGCAGGCCAGCCGGCCGCTGCGCCTGGAGCTCACCGTGCTGGTCAATGCCCGCTGTCACCACGGCGGCGCCGCCCATCCGCCGATTGCCGTGCGCCCCATCCCCCACGGCGTGCTGGTGGAGCCCGCCGTGGCCGGGGTGCCGCCGTTCGCGCTGCGCTGCCGCCGGGGTGACTGCGCCCCCGCCGCCCCCCACGACTGGTGCTGCGGCATGGCCCTGGCTGCCGAGCGCGAGCGGGGCCTGCCCGACAGCGATGACCACCTGCGCGCCTGCCGGTTCACGGTTGAGCTCGACCCGGCCGAGCCCAGCGCCACCCTGGTGCTCAGCACCGATGCCGCCGCCTCGCTCGATGGCGACCATGCCCTGGCGGAGCGGCGCCGCCACGACGCCGTGCTGCTGCAGCAGTGGCAGGCCGCCCACCCCGCCCTGGCCGCGCGGGCGCCGGCCTGGGTGCGCCAGCTGGTGCTGGCCGCCGATGCCTTCCTGGTGGCCCGCGGCGAGCCCGCCCATCCCGGCAGCAGCGTGATCGCCGGGTATCCCTGGTTCGGCGACTGGGGGCGCGACACGATGGTCAGCCTCAGCGGCCTCACCCTGGCCACGGGCCGCCCGGCGCTCGCGGCCCGCATCCTGCGCACCTACGCCCGCCAGCTCAGCGGCGGCCTGCTGCCCAACCGCTTTCCCGAGGGTGGCGCGCCCCTGGGGGAACACGACTACAACACCGTGGACGCCACCCTCTGGTTTGTGGAGGCGGTGCGGCAGTACCACGCCGCCACGGGCGATACGGCCCTGGTCGCCGCGCTCTGGCCGCAGCTGCAGGCGATCGTGGCGGCCCATCGGCGCGGCACCCGCCACGGCATCGGCCTCGATCCGGCCGATGGCCTGCTGCGCGCCGGCGCCGCCGGGCTGCAGCTCACCTGGATGGACGCCAAGGTCAACGGCGAGGTGATCACCCCCCGCTGCGGCAAGCCGGTGGAGGTGAACGCGCTCTGGTTCTGCGCCCTGCACACCATGGCCGGCTTCGCCGGGCTCTGCGGCGCCGATGCCGCCCCCTATGCCGCCCTGGCGGAGCGGGCGCGGCAGGGCTTCCAGCGCTTCTGGAACCCCGCCGCCGGCTGCTGCTTCGACGTGCTGGACGGGCCCGATGGCGCCCCCGACCCCGCCGTGCGGCCCAACCAGCTGCTGGCGGTGGCGCTCACCGACCAGCTCCTCTCGCCCGCCCAGGGCCGGCAGCTGCTGGCGGTGTGCAACCAGCGCCTGCTCACCCCCATGGGTCTGCGCAGCCTCGATCCCGCCGATCCCCGCTACCGCGGCCGCTATGGCGGCGGACCCCACCAGCGCGACAGCGCCTACCACCAGGGCACGGTGTGGGCCTGGTGGCTGGGCCCCTGGGCCATCGCCCAGGCCCGCCTGCAGGGCGCACCGCGGCAGGCGCTGCAGTGGCTGGAGGCGATCGGCGATCACCTGGCCGATGCCGGCCTAGGCAGCATCAGTGAGATCTTCGACGGCGATCCGCCCCACGCGCCCCGCGGCTGCATCGCCCAAGCCTGGTCGGTGGCGGAGCTGCTGCGGGCCTGGACCGAGCTCGCCGCCATGGCGCCTGCGGCGGTGCGGCCATGAACGCCATGCCCGTTCCCCTGCCCCAACCCCTGCCGCCGATCGCCGGCCGCGAGGCCGAGTTGGCGGCGCTGATGCAGCGCCCGCCGCGGCCGTGGCGGCGGCCGCCCGCTGCCCCGCCGCTGGCGGCGATCCGCTCGGCCTTCGCCTGCGCCCTGCACATGCACCAGCCCACCATCCCCGCCGGGGCCGATGGGGCGCTGATCTCCCACCTGCAGTGGATGCTCGAGCACCCCGGCGAGGGCGACAACCACAACGCCGAGCCCTTCGCCCATTGCTACCGGCGCATGGCCGAGCTGCTGCCGGAGCTGATCGGCCAGGGCTGCCGGCCGCGGATCATGCTCGATTACTCCGGCAACCTGCTCTGGGGTCTGGAGCAGATGGGGCGGCGCGACTGCCTCGACGCCCTGCACGCCCTCGCCTGCGACCCGCAGCTCACCGCCCACGTGGAGTGGCTCGGCAGCTTCTGGAGCCACGCGGTGGCCCCCTCCACGCCGATTCCGGATCTGAAGCTGCAGATCCAGGCCTGGCAGCACCAGTTCGCTGCCCTGTTCGGTGAGGCGGCCCTGGAGCGGGTGCGCGGCTTCTCGCTGCCGGAGATGGCCCTGCCCAACCACCCCGACACCCTGTTCGCCCTGGTGCGTGCCCTGCGCCAGTGCGGTTACCGCTGGCTGCTGGTGCAGGAGCACAGCGTCGAGAACCCCGACGGCACGCCCCTCGGGCGGGAGCAGACGCTGCTGCCCAACCGGCTGGTGGCCCGCAGCTCCAGCGGCGACACCGTGAGCATCACCGTGCTGGTCAAGACCCAGGGCTCCGACACCAAGCTGGTGGGGCAGATGCAGCCCTGCCATGAGGCCCTGGGGCTGGAGCGGCTGGAGCTGGCCGGGCAGCTGGTGCCGCCGCTGGTGAGCCAGATCGCCGACGGCGAGAACGGCGGCGTGATGATGAACGAGTTCCCGCCGGCCTTCATCCAGGCCCACCAGCGCCTGGCGGGCTCCGGGAGTGCCACGCCGGCCCCGGAAGGCACCCCGGAAGGCACCCCGGAAGGCACCACGGTGGCGCTCAACGGCAGTGAATACCTGGAGCTGCTGGCCCAGGCCGGCCTGGAGGAGGCCGCCTTCCCCCCGATCCAGGCCGTGCAGCAGCACCGGCTGTGGCAGCGGCTGGGCGACGCCCCCCCCTCACCGGCCGCCGTGGAGGCGGCGATCGCCGCCCTGGCGGCTGCCGACGGCGGCTTCGCGATGGCCGGCGCCTCCTGGACCAACAATCTCAGCTGGGTGGAGGGCTACGCCAACGTGCTCGAGCCGATGCAGCAGCTCAGCGCCCGCTTCCACCAGCACTTCGATCCGCTGCTGGCGGCCGATCCCGGCGTCAGCCGGACCCCCGAATACCAGCAGGCCCTGCTGCACCTGCTGCTGCTGGAAACCAGCTGCTTCCGGTACAGGAGTCAGGGTACCTGGACCGACTACGCCCGCGACAACCACCGCCGCGGCATGGCCCTGCTCGAGACAGC
>JBEDAU010000145.1:0-8771 GCA_041177605.1 Cyanobacteriota bacterium
CCTGCGCATGTATGAGGAGCTGGTGGCGGGGCTCGATCCGGCGGTGAGCACCCTGCTGTTCACCAACACCCGCAACCAGGCTGAGCGCTGGCACCAGTGCCTGCGCTTCGCCTGCCCGGAGATGGAGGGCGCCCTGGCCCTGCACCACAGCGCCATCGACCGGGCCGAGCGCGAGGCGATCGAGGCCGGCGTGAAGGCCGGCGAACTGCGCTGGGTGGTGTGCACCAGCTCCCTCGATCTGGGCGTCGACTTTCAGCCGGTGGAGCGGGTGGTGCAGATCGGCTCGGCCAAAAACCTGGCCCGGCTGCTGCAGCGGGCCGGCCGCAGCGCCCACTGCCCCGGCGGCACCTCCCAGGTGCTGTTCATGCCCACCAACGCCCTGGAGCTGCTGGAGGTGAGCGCCATGCGGCGCGGCCTGGAGGAGGGCCTGGTGGAAACCCGCCGGCCGCCCCAGCTCGCCCTCGATGTGCTGCTGCAGCACCTCACCACCCTGGCCTGCGGACCGGGTTTCGAACCCGAAGGCGAACTGGCGGCGGTGCGCAGCGCCTGGAGCTACCGCACCCTCAGCGCGCAGCAGTGGCAGTGGTGCCTGGAGTTCCTCGAACACGGCGGCCAGTGCCTGGGCGCCTATCCCCGCTACCGCAAGCTGGTGCGCGAGGGCTCCACATACCGGGTGGTCGACAAGGCGATCGCCCGCCTGCACCGCTTCAACATCGGCACGATCACCGCCGACCGCTCGGTCACGGTGCGGTTTGTGCGCGGCGCCGTGATCGGCCACGTGGAGGAGGCCTTCATCGGTCGGCTCAAGCCGGGCGATGTGTTCTTCTTCGCCGGGCGCCAGCTGGAATTCGTACGGCTGCGGGAGATGACCGCCCAGGTGAAGGCCACCACCAGGAAAAGTGCCACCGTCCCCGCCTGGGCCGGCGGTCAGATGGCCCTCTCCGATCTGCTCAGCCGCCACCTGCGCCAGGAGGTGGACCGCTGCGCCCACGCCCTGGCCGGCGACGCCGCCCTCGACACCCCCGAGTTGCGGGCGCTGGAGCCGCTGCTGCGCCGCCAGGCCGACCTCTCGCGCCTGCCCCGCCAGCACGAGTTTCTGGTGGAGCTGTGCCGCAGCCGCGAGGGCAGCCACCTGTTCGCCTTCCCCTTCGAGGGGCGCTTCGTGCACGAGGGCATCGGCTTTCTCTGGGCCTGGCGGCTGGCCCGCCACCGCCCCAGCACGATCACCGTGTCGGTGAACGACTACGGCTTCGAGCTGCTGGCCCCGAAGGGCTACCCCTTCGATGAGCTGCTGGAGCTCCACGGCGACGACCTACTCGACAGCGCGCACCTCGACGCCGACCTGGAGCAGGCGGTGAACCTCTCGGAGCTCTGCCGCCGCCGCTTCCGCGCCATCGGCCAGGTGAGCGGTCTGATCACCCAGGCGATGCCGGGCCAGGCCAAGACCGGCGGCCAGCTGCAGATCAGCGCGGCCCTGCTGTTCGACGTGTTCAGCAAGCACGAACCGGATCACCTGCTGCTGCAGCAGGCCCGCCGCGAAGTACTGGAGGAGCAGCTGGAGCGGCGCCGCCTGCAGGAGGCCCTGGAGCGGCTGGCCGCCAGCCGCTGGCTGCTGGAGCACACCCCCCGGCCGGGGCCCCTGGCCTTTCCGCTGCTGGTGGAGCGGCTCAACAACCGCATGAGCAACGAATCGGTGCTGGAGCGGGTGCAGCGGCTGATCGCCGAGGCCACCAAAGCTGAAGCTGTCTGAAGCGTTGGCAAGCTGCCGCCGATCCGGCGATAAAAGGGAAGGGCGCGCCTGGGTCTGAGACCGTGGGGCAGAACCGGCGGATGGGGTGGTGGCGAGCGCGGGAGTGCGGCGTCCACCTTGCACAGCTGCCGGTGGCGGTGCTGGCGGCGGGGATGGTCGCCACGGCACTCTCGAGTGAGCTGGTGCGCCAGGCCGGCGTTGAGCGGCACCGCCGCACGGAAGAGAACCTGATCGAAGCGGTGGGGATGGCGGTGAACAGCCGCCTGGAGGTGACCATCGCCCTGCTGACGGCGGTGAAGGGCCTGTTCCAGGTCACCCCCGACGTGCGCCGCACCGAGTTTGCCCAGTTCGTGCAGACCGCCGCCAGCGCCGGCATGCTGCGGGGCATCCAGGGGGTGGGCTTCAGCCGCGCCATCCCCCCGGGGCAGCTGGCCAGCCGGGAGCGGGCCATCCAGGCCGAGGGGTTTCCCGCCTACCGGGTGCACCCGCCGGGCCAACGGCCGCTCTACAGCGCCATCGAGTTGCTCGAGCCCTTCGACTGGCGCAACCGGCGCGCCTTCGGCTTCGACATGTACAGCGAACCGGTGCGGCAGGAGGCGATGGAACGGGCCCGCCGCACCGGCCTGCCCAGCCTCAGCGGCAAGGTGGAGCTGGTGCAGGAGACCCGCAAGGATCCCCAGGCGGGCAGCCTCCTCTACCTGCCGATCCGCAGCAGCGGCACCCTGCTCGGCTGGGCCTATTCACCGCTGCGGCTCACCGACCTGGTCGGCACCGCCATCGGCGGCATCACCAACCCCGACCTGCGCGGCGCGGCAGTGCTGGTGTTCGACGGCTCCCGGCCTGATCCAGACCAGCTGCTGTTCAGCAACCAGCCGCAGCAGGGGCCCGGCAGGCAGGAGCTGACCCACATCCAATACCTGCCGATCAGCGTGGCCGGCCGGCCATGGCTGGTGGGCATCCAGCTGCGGCCCACCCTGGTGGGGCCCAACGGCATCGGGGCCGAGTTCTGGTGGGCCCTGATCGGCGGCCTCACGACCACCGCCGTGGTCAGCCTGGTGACCTGGCTGCTGGTGCGCAACCAACTGGCCACCCGGCGCGCCCTGGCGCTGGCCGAGCAGGCGGCCCAGGAACGGGCCCTGGCCAGCACCGTGTTTGAGGCCAGCAGCCAGGGGATCGTGGTCACGGATCCCCAGGGGGTGATCCTGGCCGCCAACCAGGCCTTCAGCCAGCTCAGCGGCTACGCCCTGGCCGACCTGCGGGGCCAGCGCACCAACCTGCTCAAGTCGGGCCTGCACGATCAGGCCTTCTACGCCGAGCTCTGGGCCACCCTGCTGAGCCAGGGCCAATGGCAGGGCGACATCTGGAACCGGGTGCGCAGCGGTGAACTGCAACGCCATCACCTGGCGATCAACGCCGTGCGCGATGACGGCGGCGGCCTCACCTACTTCGTGGGGATGCTGGAAGACATCACCAACCGCTACCGGGCTGAGGAGGCGGTGCGCTATCAGGCCCTGCATGACACCCTCACCGGCCTGGGCAACCGCCAGTTGCTGATGGAGCAGCTGGAGCGCGACCTGGCCGTGGCCCGGCGCCACGGCCAGGGACTCGGGGTGCTGTTCGTGGATCTCGACGGCTTCAAGGCCGTCAACGACGGCCACGGCCACGCCATCGGCGATCAGGTGCTCGAACAGGTGGCCGCCCGCTTCCGGTCCGCGATCCGCCAGAGCGATCTGCTGGCGCGGCTGGGGGGCGATGAATTCGTGGTGCTGGTGCCCCAGGCCGGCAGCGGCAGCGAGCTGATGACCCTGGCGGCGAAGCTGGTGGCCGCTGCCCGCCGGCCCTTCCCCGACCTGGGCCTGCCGATCGCCATCTCGGCCAGCGTGGGCATCGCCCGGTTCCCCGCCGACGGCGCCAGCGCCGATGCCCTGCTGCTGGCGGCCGATCGGGCCATGTATGCCGCCAAGCAGGCCAGCCGCGAGGGCAGCCCCGACCCACCGGTGCGACTGGCCTCGAGCTGAGGCAGCGCCAGTGGGCAGAAGCCGGCTGCGCCAACAAGATCGGTGCAGACGGATGAGCGCTGATGCTGGTGGCATTCCTCTGGGCGGCGGTGGCCTCCTCCTCACTGCTGTTGGGCGGAATGCTGGCCTGCCAATGGCCCCTGAGCCGCCGCAGCCTCGGGCTGTTGATGGCCTTTGGGGCCGGGACCCTGCTCTCAGCTGTGTCGTTTGAGCTGGTGTTTGAGGCGGTGCGGCGCTCGAGAGGCAGCGGTGTGCCGGCGCTGGGTTTCTTTGCCGGGGCGCTGGTCTTCTATTTCAGTGACCAGCTGATCGAGGCCTGGGAGTTGCGGCACCGTCGCCGTGGGGCTGGCCGTGCTGCCGCTGCCGGCAGCCTGGCGGTGCCGATGGTGCTGGGGATCGTGCTCGATGGAATTCCGGAATCCGTGGTGATCGGTCTTGGGGTGCTGGAGCACCGGGCCGTGAGCCTGTCGCTGCTGGTGGCGGTGTTTCTCTCCAACCTCCCCGAGGCCGTTGCCGGCACGGTGGGCATGCGGCAAGACGGCTGGGGCCGGCGGCCCATCCTGCTGCTGTGGGCCGGGATCGCCCTGGTATGCGCGGCAGCATCGGGCTTCGGCTACAGCCTGTTCAGCCAGGCCTCCGGCCAGTGGCTGTCACTGATCCAGGCCTTTGCCGGTGGCGCCATCCTGGTGATGCTCGCCAATTCGATGATTCCGGAGTCTTACGAGCACAGCGGCAAGCTGGCGGGGCTGTTGACGGTGCTCGGCTTCTTCAGCTCCGTGGCGATCGTCCTGTTTGAAGCCGCACAGAATGCCGGCTGACAGCGGTGTGGCGCAGTCCCTGCTCACGGCCCCTAAGTTGAACAGCCGCACTGCAGGCCATGGAGCGCACCGATCTGCTGATCGCCTTCCTGGCCTTCGGTGCCGCGGTCTGCGTGCTGATGGCCTGGCTGTGGGCCTCGATGGCGGGCCGCTCCCAGCCGTAGCAGCCCCGATCAGCGCTGTGGGCCTGGGCTTGCACTCAGCCAGGCCAGGGCTCACCAGGGCAGCAGCTCGCCGTTGGCGTGCCAGAAGCTGCCGCTGGTTTCGAGGGTGAGGGCGTCGATCCGCGCCAGCAGCCCCCGCACCGACTCCGCGGGGCTGATCCCCTGCGGGTTGAAGGCGATCATGCGGGTGCGCACCAGGCCCGGATGCAGGATCGCCACGGCGATGCCGCGGGGCTTGAGGTCGATCGCCAGCGATCGGCCGGCGATGTTGAGTGCCACCTTCGCCATGCGGTAGCCGTAGGAGCCGCCGGAGCTGTTGTCGGCAATCGAGCCCATGCGGCTGGTCATCAGCGCCAGCTTGGCGCCGCGGGGCATCTGCTCCACCAGGGCCCGCGCCAGCAGCAACGGCGCCAGGGCATTCACCTCAAACTGGCGGCGGATGCCCGCCGCATCCAGATCCTCCAGGCCCATCGACTGCAGAATGCCGGCGTTGAGGATCACCCCATCCAGCGGCAGCCCGGCGAGCCGCTGCACCAGCTCGGCAAGGGCCACCTCGCAGGTGAGCTCGATCGCCGCCTCGATCCGCACACCCAGGGCCTCGAGCTCGGGCGAGGGCTGCCTGCACACGGCGATCACCTGATCGCCGCGGGCCTGCAGCTGGCGGCAGTACTCCAACCCGATGCCGCGGTTGGCACCGGTCACCAGAACGGTTGCCATCAGCTCCAGTGCAGCTCCATCGGCACGGCCCCCTCCAGGCTGCGCTTCACCGGGCAGGCCTCGGCCGCCCGCCGCAGCACGCTGCGCTGCTGCTCACCCAACCCCGGCGGCAGCGTGACCCACACGCTCAGCAGGGCGATGCGGCGGGGCGGCTCGCTGGTCATCGTTTTCTCCACCCGGGCCCCGCAGCCCTCCAGGCTCCAGCCGTGGCGGTCGGCCACGATGCCCATCACCGTGAGCATGCAGGTGCTCAGGGCCGTGGCCACCAGGTCGGTGGGGGAGAAGCGCTCACCCTTGCCCTGGTTGTCGGTGGGGGCGTCGGTGTCGAGCTCGGTGCCGGAGGGGCCATGGCTCGCGCGGCAGCGCAGCCCGCCGAGATAGACGCTGTCGATCAGGGTCATCGCTGACAGGCGCTGCTCAGGAGCGCTCCAGGCGCTTCACAATGAAGGCCATCAATCCCAGGGAACCGGCCAGGGCAACCAGCAGGGCGATCGTCATGGCGGCAGCAGATGGCAGCGGTGATTCTGACCTGCGGCAGCGCCAGCTGGTGCTGGTGTACGGCACCCTCAAGCGCGGCCAGCCCAACCACCACCAGCTGGGGGGCTGCCCCTGCCGCGGCGAGGCCCGGCTGGCGGGCCTGGCCCTGTTCGACCTGGGCCCCTTCCCGATGGCTGTCGCCTCAGCCGAGGCCGACGCCAGCCTGCTGGGGGAGCTCTATGCGCTGAGCGCCGAGCAGCTGGCGGCCCTGGATCGCTTCGAGGGGGCCCCGCGCCTCTACGAGCGCCAGCGCCACACGCTCGCCGATGGCCGGGCCGTGTGGGTCTATGTGGGCCGGGCGCGGCAGGTGCGCCACGTGGCGCGGATCGCCTCCGGGGTGTGGCTGGGGCGACGGGCCGTGCCGATGGCACTGGTCCTGCCGGGGCTGCTGCTGCCGGGGTTATGGCTGGGCCCGGCCGCCAGCGCCGGCGACCTGCGCCGCGACTGCCGGGCCTGGGAGAGCAGCCGGGGAGCCGAGCGGGTCGCGATCGCCAACCGCATCGGCCGCGAGCAACTGCTCACCAAAGACCACCAGCTGGCGGAAGTCCAAGCCAGTCCCACCACCAGCCTCTACCGCTGGAACGACATTCGCCGCCTTTGCCGGAGCCTGTAGGCCAGCCCGGCGGGGCTCAGGCCGCCACCAGCCAGCGCCCCCCCGCCGCCAGCAGCACGGCCAGGGCTGAGGCCCCCAGCCAGGCCAGGCGGTGGTTGCCCAGCAGCCGGCGCAGCAGCACCACGGCCCAGGCCAGGCCCAGCAGCACGGCGGCGCTCTGGCAGAAGGCGATCACGTGCGGGTCGGCCCGCCAGGCGGGCAGCGGGGCCAGCAGGGCCCCGCCCTGACCCTGCAGCGGCGCCAGGCTCACCGGCAGCAGCTGGCCGGCCTCCGCCATGCCGATCGGCAGGTGGCGTGCCAGCAGCAGGGCCCAGATCAGCGGCAGCAGGCCGTAGAGGCTGCGGCGCAGCCGGGCGGCGGAGAACAGCGGCCGCGCCAGGGCAAACAGCGCCGCGGGCAGGGCCAGGGCCAGGGCGGCGAAGGCCAGCCGCGGCAGCAGCGGCCCGGCCACCAGGCTGTCCGGCGCCAGGGGCAGCCAGCCCAGCAGCCGCTGCCAGTGGTGCAGGGCCAGATCGCCGGCCAGCACCAGCACCAGGCCGGGCTCACCCACGGGCGGATCGAGATCGCGCTGGATGTCGGCGGCCGGCGGCCGCAGGGCCAGCTGCACCGAGCGGTGCGGACAGGCCTGGGCGCAGGTGAGGCAGAGCACGCAGTTGCGGTTGTCGGCCAGGTGGGCCGGATGGGTGCCGAGCGGGCAGCCGGCGGTGGCCAGGCCCTCGCCGTTGGCGGGGCCGCCCTTGAAGCAGGCATAGGTGCTGCAGCTGCCGCTGCAGGTGCCCACCTGGGCCCGCAGTTCGGTGATGGCGAGCTTGGCGAACAGCCCGTTCATGCCCCCCACCGGACAGAGGTAACGGCACCAGAAGCGCTTCTCGAACCGCAGCGACCCGAGCACCGCCCCCGCCGTGATCAGCAGCAGCAGGCAGCTGCTCAGCCAGGCGGTGTTCTGCAGATTCCACACCTCCTCCCACAGCAGGATCGCGGCGAAGCCCGCCGCCAGCAGCGGTGAAGCCCAGGCGTCGCTGTTGCCCCGCGGCCAGCGGGCCGGCTGCCAGCCCAAAACCCGGGCCGCACGCTGCACGATCTCGCCCCAGACCATGAACGGGCAGAAGGAACACCACAGCCGCCCCACCAGGGGGAAGCCCAGCAGGATCAGCGGCCACCACCAGGCCCAGAAGAGGTTGAGGGCGCCGTTGTGGGCCCGGTCCTGGGGACCGAGCCAGAGCCACAGGTTCACCAGCACGAACACCCAGCTCACCAGGCCGAACAGCAGGCCGTTCCAGAGCCAGGGGGCGCGCATCCACTCGCGCAGCTGGGGCTTCCAGCGCCAGAGGTCGAAGCGGTACCGCTGCTGCCGCGGCGAGGTCCAGAACACGTCTTCCGGCAGCACCGCCGGCGGGGCGGACCCTGGCTGCTCCTGGCGGCGCACCTGCTGCAGGGCCCGGTAGATCAGGGTTTCCAGCTCCCGCAGGTTGTTGGGGAAGTCGTAGCTCTGCAGCCGCTTCACCACCGGCTCGGGCACCACTGGCGGCCGCTGCCAGCCGAGCTTGCGGCTGCGCTGGCGCACGCCATAGCGCAGCCATTCGCCCAGGTCCTGGCGGCGCACCCGCAGCGGCGGCACCCGGATCACGCTGCAGGCCCGGTCGAAGGCCGGCAGGGCCCCCTCAGTGGTGAAGAACAGCCGCCCCGCGAAGCGGCGCGGCGGGCCATCGCTGCCGTGGGGGTGCCAGCAGCCGCTGCGGGCCAGCTCCAGCAGGGCCGGCCGCAGGGCCTCGGGCACCTGGTCGAGCTTGTCGATCAGCAGGCCGCCGCAGCCGAGCAGCTCCAGCAGCGGCGCTTCCTCGCCGCCGGCCGAGCCGAGCAGCTCATGGCCATCCGGGCGCAGCAGGGCCCCGTCGAGCCGCACCAGCAGCTGGCGGCGCGCCGGCGAGCTGAAGTGGATCAGGGCGACGAGGTTGTCCTTCTCCAGGCCCGGTTCGCCGCTGATCAGCACCGGCCCACCGGCGCCATCGGCGGCGGCCTCGCGGATCTGCTCCCGCAGCCGCTGGGCGTAGCGGCTGCTGCCCACCACCCCGCGGCGCGCCCGGCCCAGCAGATGGGGCGACAGCTTCAGCAGGGTGTCGGAGTCAACCGCCACGGATCGGCGTCGATACTGGG
>JBEDAU010000146.1:0-2638 GCA_041177605.1 Cyanobacteriota bacterium
ACTGCTGGCTGTTGATCGGTAACAGCCGTTGGCACTGGGCTGAGCTGGGCCCCCACGGGCTGCACATCTGGAGCGCTCCTCCCCCATCCGCGCTCGATCGTCAGCCCGTGGCCTGGGTTGCGGTGGGGCCGGTGCCTTCGGATCTGCCTCTTCCGCCCCAGCGGCGCCTGCAGCTGAACGATGTGCCCCTGGTCGGAGCTCCCGCCTGGCTGGGGATGGATCGGGCCCTGGCCGGATGGCAGGCCCAGCGGCTCAGCGGCACTGCCGTGCTGGTGGCGGATGCGGGCACGGCCCTGAGCCTCACGCGGGTGAGCGCGGCCGGCGTGTTCTCCGGCGGACGGCTGCTGGCGGGGGCCGGTCTGCAGCTCAGGGCTCTGGCCAGCGGCACCGCGGCCCTGCCCCAGCTGCCGATGCCGCCCGATCTGCCCCCCGATCCCTGGCCCAGCACCACGGCTGAGGCCATGGCCGCGGGAGTGATGCGCGGTCTGGCCGCGGTGATTGCGCAGGCCTGGCAGGAGGCCCGGGGCGAGGCGCCGGATTGCCGCCTCTGGCTCACGGGCGGCGACGCCCCGGCGCTGGCTCCGCTGCTGGGCGTGGTGAGCTCACCCCAGCTGGCACTGGCTGGACTGGCGGCCCTCAGGCCGGGTGAGCCCTAGACCTGACCGGCGGGGCAGGATCAGGCCAGGCCCAGGTCCCGCAGGATGTCGTCGGCCATGGTCTCGGCCTTCACCTTGGTGTAGATCCGCTCGATCTTGCCGTCGGGGTCGACCACGAAGGAGTGGCGCATCATGCCCATGTACTCCCGACCCATGAATTTCTTCAGGCCATAGCTGTCGTAGCTGGCTGCCACCGGGCAGGGCTCCGCGTCGGTCAGCAGGGTGAAGGGCAGCTCGTATTTGGCGATGAACTTGGCGTGGCTGGTGGCGCCGTCCTTGCTGATGCCCAGGACAGCGATGTTGTGCTGCTCGAAGGCGCTCCATTGGTCACGGAAGTTGCAGGCTTCCTTGGTGCAGCCCGGGGTGTCGTCCTTGGGATAGAAGTAGATCACCACCCTCTGGCCGCGCAGCTCGGCCAGGCTCACAGGCTCTCCGGCCTGGTTGGGGAGCGTGAATTCGGGGGCGGGATCGCCGACCTTCAGGGCCATCGGAGCTGCGACAGACAACAATGGAGAGAGCCTAGGGGGGGGCTTTGGAGCGGGCGCCGCAGCTATGGCTGGAGTCGCTGGGTTTTCCGGACCTCGGGGGTGATGGACTCTCCGCAGAGGAGCAGCGCTGGGGGGCGGCACTGCCAGCGCCGCGGCGCCGGCAGTACCTGGCGAGTCGGGTGCTGCTGCGCCAGCGGGTGGGCCGGCTGCTGGGTTGCCCCCCGGCCGAGCTCCCGCTGTACGCCCCCCCGGGCCAGCCACCGCGGCTGGTGGATCGACCGGGTTGGCTGGGGCTCAGCCACAGTGGCGGCGGACTGTTGATGGCCTGGGCCCCTACCCCGATCGGGGTGGATCTGGAGTGCGCTGATCGTTCCCTGCGCGCCCGGGCGCTCATCGGCCGGTTCTTCCCGGAGCCCGAGTGCCGACAGCTGCAGGACTGGCCGGAGAGCCGGCTGCGGGAGGCCGTGCTGCGCAGCTGGGTGCTGAAGGAAGCGGCGATCAAATGGCGCTGCCGCACCCTGGCCCAGGAGCTCACCCACTGGAGTTTTGATCACCACAGCGGCGATCTGTCCAACCGGGTCGAAGGCCTCCGCCCCCCCTGGCGCGCGGGTCGGAGCGGCTGCTGGCGCTGGGCGGCAGTGGGGGCCGACGTGGAGCGCCTGGCATTCCAGTGCACCCGGGAGGAGACCCACAGGTCACGATCGGCGGCTATCGCCGAGGTTGTGAATGTGCCAAAAACGAACCAATCCTGTTGATTTTGTATCAATTTGCAGGCGGCACTTGCCTTCTTGCGGCCAGCTGTCACCCGATGGCTACTTTGCGGGTGAACTGATCCCTTTCTTCCTGTGATCAAGCGTGCGTTGGCCGGCCTGTTCGTTGGTGCGGCCCTTTCGGCGATCGGCCTGCCTGCTTCAGCTGCCGTAGACAACGACCTGCCCGTGCGATGGAACACCGGCGGCGCCGTGTGGTCGACCAACCAATCGGCCTTTGACACTTTCCTGAACAGCGGTGAGATCACCGATCGCGGCCTGGGAGACGGCTTGAACCGCTCGGGCTGGACTGCTGCGGAAGTTCGCGAGGGCATGACCAAGACCTACAGCGTGGATCTGGTGGGTGTCAGCCGGTTCCTCTATTCCGACAACGGGGTCAAGTTCCTCAAGAACCAGTCAAGTAGCTATTTCCCCTACTGGAGCATGAACACCTACGCGGTTCAGGCTCTGCGCTCGGCGATCATGGCCGATGCCAGGGATGGCCAGATTTCCTCGGCTGGCATCATGGCGAACCTGCCCACTGACATGCGCCTGGCAGATACCTGCGGTACCTATACCGGTGCTCAGAACGTCTGCGCCGAAGGACGTTGCCAGGGTGACGCGCAGTGCACATCCCTGCTCTCCTGGTATGTGTTCCTGCCGGCCTGCATTCAGGCCAACCAGATGGCCGATCCCGTGGCCGAAGTGCGCACGCAATCCCCCGCACCTGCACCCCAGTCGGAGG
>JBEDAU010000147.1:0-2589 GCA_041177605.1 Cyanobacteriota bacterium
GTCGATCGGTCTCGGCATTGGCGATGCCGAGGAACTCGCGCTGCTCCTCCTCGCTGAGCTGGTCGCCGAGGTCGTGGAGCGTCTCCACATAGCTCTTGATGTTGAACAGCGGCGTGCGCAGTTCATGGGACACGTTGCTGATGAACCGGCTCTGGGCGGCATTGAGCTCCACCTCCCGGGTGAGGTCCTGCACGGTCATGGCGATGCCCTTGAGGCTCTCGCCGCTCACATCGCGCACGGCCTGCAGCACGATCCGCAGGGTGCGGGGGGGCTCGCCGAAGCTGCAGCGCACATCGGCCGAATCCCGCTCGCTGCAGACCACGCTCTCCAGGGCCGCCTGCAGCTCCAGGGCCAGCCGCTCGGGCAGTTCGTCGATCAGCTCGTTGCCTTCGAGGTTGCGTCCCTCCCAGCGGAACAGGCGCCGGGCCGTGGGATTGACCAGCACGATCGCCCCTTCCGCGTCGAGCAGCACCGCCCCGTCGGCCATGGTGGCGATCAGCGACTGCTGCTTCACCTGCTCGGCCTTGAGCTCCTCGATGTTGGCGGCCTTGTAGGCCTCCAGCTGGGCCGCCATGGTGTTGAAGCCATCCAGCAGCTCCCCAAGCTCCCCCCCCACCGGCAGGGCGATCCGGGCCTCGAAGTTGCCGCCGGCGATCTGGCGCACCCCCCGCAGCAGCTCCTTCACCGGCTCGGTGATCGTGAGGGCGTTGAACACCGAGCCCAGGATCACCAGCACCCAGATCGAGATGAACACCGCCACGGTCACCTCCCGGGTGAGGGCCGCACTGGCGATCAGGGTCTCGTTCGGGTTGATGCCCAGGGCCAGTACCCCCAGGTAACGGCCCTCGCTGCTGAGCGGCACGAACACGTCGGTCACCTGCCCATCGGGGGTGAGGTGCTGGCGGATCAGCGGGCTGTTCTGGCGCTTCTGGATGTCGGGGGGCAGCTCCAGCCGGCGGCTGAGCAGCAGTTCGCTGCTGGCGCCGTTGTTGGCTCCCACGGGGATGCCCAGATAGATGATCCCTTCGGGATCGGCGAAGAAGATGTACCGCAGGCTGCTGCTCGAGTTCCAGAACCGCTCGGCCACCGCCGCCAGCTGGCGGTCATTGCCGTCGGCCACCAGCGGCGTCACGTTGGCCGCCAGCAGCAGGCCCAGGTCACGGGCATAGCGGGTGTCGCTCATGCGGGCATCGCGCTGGATGCCGTTGAGCGCGCCGAAGGTGATGCCCGTCATCAGCAGGCTCACCACCAGGGTGGCCACCGCCAGCAGCTTGGTCTGGAGGCTGAATTCGGCCCACCAGCGGCCCAGCCGTTGCCGCCAGTGGTCTGCGGCGGCCGTCATCGGCTGCGCACCTGATGGCCGATGTCGCGGCGGAAGGTGATGCCCTCGAAGTGCACCTGCTCCAGACCGGCGTAGGCCCGCGCAAAGGCGCTGTCGAAATCGGCGGCCTGGGCCACCACCGCCAGCACCCGACCGCCGCTGGTGAGGCAGCGGCCGTCGGCCGCGCGGCGGCTGCCGGCATGGAACAGCTGGAGGTGCTCGCCGGGGTCGAGGCTGCTGCTGATCGGATCGCCCCTGCGGATCTCTCCGGGGTACCCCTGGGCGGCGGCGATCACGCAGGCGCTGCAGCCCGGCTGGATCGTGAGCGGTGGTGCCTGGTCGAGCCGGCCTGTGGCGCAGGCCAGCAGCACCGTCGCCAGCTCCGGCCCCATCAGCGGCATCAGGGTCTCGCACTCCGGATCGCCGAAGCGGCAGTTGAACTCGATCACGCTGGGGCCGCGCTCGGTGAGCATCAGGCCGGCGTAAATCACCCCCCGGTAGCGGATGCCCCGGGCGCGCAGGGCCGCCAGGGTGGGCTCCAGCACCAGCGCTCGCACCTGCGCCAGGCCCGCGGCATCCAGCAGGGGGGCCGGGGCGTAGGCCCCCATGCCGCCGGTGTTGGGACCGGTGTCGCCCTCGCCGATGCGCTTGTGGTCCTGGGCCGGAGGCAGCAGCACCATGCGCTCGCCGTCGGTGAGGGCAAACACCGACACCTCGGGTCCGTGGGTGCGCTCCTCCAGCACCAGGGAGGCCCCCTCGCCGGCGCCGAAGCGCCCGGCGAACACCTCGGCGATCGCCGCCCGCGCTTCGTCCATGGTCTCGGCCACGGTGACGCCCTTGCCGGCGGCCAGGCCGTCGGCCTTGACCACCAGCGGTCGGCCCTGGGCCTCCAGGGCCGCCAGGGCTTCGGCCGCGCTGCTGGCGCTCCAGTAGCCGGCTGTGGGCACCCCCGCCTCCTGCATCAGTGCCTTGGCCCACTGCTTGCTCGCCTCCAGCCGGGCCCCGTCGGCACCCGGCCCGAACACGGGGAAGCCGGCGGCGCGCAACTGGTCGGCCAGGCCGGCGGCCAGGGGCGCCTCGGGGCCCACCACCACCAGCTGCACCTGCAGCTCGCGGCAGGCGGCCAGCAAGGCGGCGTGGTCGGATTCGGCGATCGCCAGCTGGCGGCATCCGGCCAGTTCGGGCGTGCCGCCGTTGCCGGGGGCCACCCACACCTGCTCCACGCCGGGGCAGCGGGCCAGGGCCCAGCCCAGGGCGTTTTCGCGGCC
>JBEDAU010000148.1:0-3267 GCA_041177605.1 Cyanobacteriota bacterium
GAGATCCACCACCCGGGTGGCGGCGTCGGCGGGGCAGGGGGGCTCGTTGAAGCCCACGTGACCATTGAGCCCCAGCCCCAGCAGCTGCAGGCCGATGCCACCTGCCGCCGCCAGGGCGGCGGCATAGCGACGGGCCTCGGCGGCGGCATCGGCGGCCAGTCCGTCCGGCAGGCGCACCCGATCGGGTCTGAGCCCCAGGGGCAGCACCAGCTGGCGGCCCATGAAGGCGGCAAACGAGCCGGGATCGGCGGGGGCCAGGCCCACGTATTCGTCGAGATTGAAGCTGTGCCAGCCGTCCAGCAGCGCCTGCCGGTCCCTAGCCGGCAGCTGGGCCAGCCGGGTGCGCAGCGCCCCGTACACCGGCTCCATCGTGCGGCCCGTGGCCAGGCCCAGGGGCTTGCCGGATGAGCGGCCCTGGCGCCTCAGCTCCCCCAGCAGCTGGCCTGCCGCCAGCTCAGCCGCCCCAGCCCCATCGGCGGCCACCAGCAGCTGCCAACCGTTGCGCAGCTGCGTTCGCTTGCGCAGCTGCGTCGGTTCAGAGCCCCCCATCCAGGCTCAGCCGGGTGCCGCGGTAGTAATGGCGGAGGATCTGCTCGTGGCTGTGCCCCTTCTGGGCCATGGCCAGGGCACCCCACTGGCTCATGCCCACGCCGTGACCGAAGCCGCGGCCGATCACCAGCAGCGACGGGCGGGGCACCTGCAGGGGCGGCTGGCCCTCCAGCACCGGCAGGGGCGGCGGCGGCGGCACATCAGCCAGGGCGGCACGCACCGCATCGGCACGGGAGCCCGGCGCTCCTGCGTCACCGCTGGCAAGCTCAGGCGGCAGCAGCTGGAAGCGCACCAGCGTGCTGCGCAGGCCGAGGCGACTGCGCAGCTGGGCGCCGCTCAGCACCAGGCTGCCGCGGGGCCCCTGCACCCGCACCTGCCGCAGCCGACCGCTGGCGGTGGTGGCCAGCACCTCGATGCGATCCACCCCGCCGGTCTCGGCAAACGCCTGCTGCAGCTGCTCGGGCTCCAGCCGCTGCTGCCAGCGGTGCACCGGGCTCTGCTGGTCGAAGTCGGGCACGCTCACCAGGTAGGGCAGCTGCTGGCTCCAGAGATCGCCGCTGTTCTCCGTCAGCCCCCCCGCACTGCTGTGGAACACGGCGTTGGCCAGCTTGCCGGCGTAGGTGAGCACCTGGCCGCGGGTGGCCGCCACCGCCTGACGGGTGGAGGGGGTCTCCGCCTCGACGCCCCGATACACCTGGCTGCTCACCGTGGCGCTCACATCGAAGGACGCGCTGGGCTTGCGCTGGCGCAGCGCATAGGTGCGCGCCGCCACCGCCTGGGCCCGCAGGGCGGGCTGGGGCCAGCTGGCCGGCATCTCGCTACCCACCACGCTGGGCAGATAGCTCTCCAGCGGCAGGTGGTTGATCGCCTGCAGCGATGGGCCATGGATCCGCACCTGCAGGCGGCCGCGATAGGCGCGCTGCTTCAGGCTGAAATCGCCACCGCTGTCGAGCGGGGCCGGGGCGGCGGGCTCCAGCCACACGGCCGTGGACGCCGGCAGGCTGCGGGTTGCGGCCGCCAGCGTGAGCAGCAGGCGACCCCGCTCCAGCCGCAGGCTGGCCGGCTGGCCCGCCGGCAGGGTGGCCAGCACCGGGGCCGGCTGGCCCGCCGCCTCCCGGCTGCGCAGCAGCAGCGGGCGATCCAGCGCGGCCAGGGACAGCTCCGGCGCCTCGAGCAACAGCACCCGCACCTCGGCGCCCGAAGCCAGCACGGGAGCCAGTGCCGCCGGCGCCAGCAGAGCGCTGCCCACCACGACAGCAGCCAGGGGACGCAACACGGACGGTCAACAGGCAGAGGGTGCACGCCATTGTGACCGGCGTGGCAGCATGCGCCAGAGGCGAAGCGGCCGTGCAGGTCACCTTTCTGGGCACCAGTTCCGGGGTGCCCACCCGCGCCCGCAACGTGTCGGCGGTGGCCCTGCGCCTGCCCCAGCGCAGCGAGCTGTGGCTGTTCGACTGCGGCGAGGCCACCCAGCACCAGTTCCTGCGCAGTGACCTGCGGGTGAGCCAGCTCAGCCGCATCTTCATCACCCACATGCACGGCGACCACGTGTTCGGCCTGCCGGGTCTGCTGGCCAGCCTGGGCCTGGCCGGCGCCTGCAGCGGCGTGGACCTCTATGGGCCCGACCCCCTGCGTGACTATCTGGAAGGGGTGCTGCGCACCAGCTCCACCCGGATCGGCTATCCCCTGCGCACCCACAAGGTGAAGGAGGCGGCGCGCACCGGTGCCCTGCTGCTCGACGACGGCGACCTGACCGTGCGATGCGCGCCCCTCACCCACCGGGTGCCGGCCTATGCCTACCGGGTGGATCAGAAGCCGCGCGCCGGCCGTTTCGATGTGGAGCGGGCCCGCGCCCTGGGCATCCCGCCCGGACCGATCTATGCCGAGCTCAAGGCCGGCCGCACGGTGAGCCTCGACGACGGCCGCATCATCAACGGCGCCAGCCTCTGCGGTCCGGAGCGCGCCGGCGCCAGCGTGGTGTACTGCACCGACACCGTGTTCTGCGAGGCAGCGGTGGAGCTGGCGGCCGGCGCCGACCTGCTCATCCACGAGAGCACCTTCTCCCACGGGGAGGCGGAACTGGCGATCGCCCGGCAGCACTCCACCACCACCATGGCCGCCCAGACGGCGTTGGCGGCGGGCGTGCAGCAGCTGGTGCTCACCCACCTCAGCCCCCGCTACATGCCCGGCAACCCGATGACCCCCGACGATCTGCTGGCCGAAGCCCAGGCGATCTTCGCCAACACGCGCCTGGCCAGGGACTTCCTCAGCATCGATGTGCTGCCCCCCGAGGAGGAGCCCCCGGCGGCGCCGGCTGGCTGAGCCTGCAACAGTTCCCCCGAATCCGGCCCGGACGCCCCGTCGCCCGTGATACAAGGGCTCCGAAGCGGTCTCACCGCCATACCGCCGGCTTCTCCCAATGGCCTCCTCCCGTTTTCTGGCTGTCCTGAGCAGCGCGCTGCGCCTCCTGAGCAGGGGCCTTGCCTCCGCCAGCCGCGCCCTGCTGGTGCTGCCCCTGGTGCTGCTGCTCGGTTTCGCCGGCACCGCCCAGGCCGCCCAGTGGACCGCGGAGCAGCTCACCGTGCCGGCCAGTCCTGATGGGGCCACCGTGACCTTCACCGAGCAGGAGATCAAGGCCGGCCGCAAGCTGTTCAACAGCAGCTGCGGCGAGTGCCACGCCGGCGGCATCACCAAGACCAACCAGAACGTGGGCCTCGA
>JBEDAU010000149.1:0-6475 GCA_041177605.1 Cyanobacteriota bacterium
TGCAGATCCAGGCCCTCCTCCGGGTCGAGGGCCTGGATCTGCACCTCCAGGGCACCGCCGGCGAGCTCGGCCGCGATGGCGGCAATCGTGCCCTGGTAGTGCTTGCGCAGCCAGCCGCAGGCAAAGCTGTTGGGGGCCTCGAGCACCAGCTCCCGCCCGTCGAATGACCGGCAACGGGCAGGCCGGATCCAGGTCTCGAAGGTCGGCTTGCTGAGGTTGGCCTGCAGGGCCTGCTGGATCCGTTGCCAGAGCTGCTCACCCGTCGGTGCAGCTTCACCATCCCGTGCGGACTGCACCGGTTGCGGCACCGACAGACGACCTCAGAGTTCGCGAATCTAGGCAGAGCATGGGCGGGCTCCACCTTTAATGAAGCGGATCAAGACCTGGCCACCCCTTTCCATGTCCCGCCGTCAGCTGTGCTGTCGCGCCGCCCTGCTGGCCCCCCTGGTGCTCGTGCTCGGGGCCTGCAGCATCGGTGTTCCCGGTCTGCCCAACCTGCGCGGTCAGGGCGGCAGCGCGGCCCGGGTGAGCGATGCGCCGCCGGCCCCGTCGCTGCAGCCCGGCAACAACCTGATCGTCGATGCGGTGGCCAAGGTGGGGCCCGCCGTGGTGCGCATCGACACCACCCGCCGGGTGATCAACCCGATGGGCGGGCTGTTCGGCGCCGGCCCCGCCATCCAGCAGCAGCAGGGGCAGGGTTCGGGCTTCATCACCCGCTCCGACGGCGTGGTGCTCACCAATGCCCATGTGGTGGAGGGGGCCAGCGAGGTGACCGTGACCCTGCCCGATGGCCGCAGCTTCAGCGGCAAGGTGCTGGGGGGCGACCGGTTCACCGACGTGGCCGTGGTCAAGGTGGTGGCCACCGGGCTGCCGGTGGCGCCGCTGGGCGATTCCACCAAGCTGCGGCCTGGCGAATGGGCGATCGCCATCGGCAACCCCTTCGGTCTCGACAACACGGTGACCGCCGGCATCATCAGCGCCATCCAGCGCACCAACGCCGTGGGCGAGGGGCAGCGGGTGCCCTACATCCAGACCGATGCGGCCGTGAACCCGGGCAACAGCGGCGGGCCGCTGATCAATGACCGCGGCCAGGTGATCGGCATCAACACCGCCATCCGCCAGGCCCCGGGCGCGGGCCTGAGCTTCGCGGTGCCGATCAACCTGGCGCGCCAGATCGCGGCCCAGATCCTGGATCGCGGTTACGCCAGCCACCCGTACATCGGCGTGCGGCTGCAGGCGCTCACTCCCCAGATGGCGCGCGAGATCAATGCCACCACCAGCGACTGCCGCCTGCCCGAGGTCAACGGCGTGGTGGTGGTCGACGTGATGGAGGGCAGCCCGGCCGCACGGGGCGGCATCCGGTCCTGTGACCTGATCGAGCAGATCGCCGGCCAGGCGATGAAGAGTCCGGCCGATGTGCAGCTGGCGGTGGACCAGACCCGCGTGGGCCAGGACCTGGCGGTGGTGGTTCGCCGCGGCGAGCGCCGCCAGACCCTGACGGTGAGGCCCGGCGAACTGCCGCGCCAGGGGCAGGGCTGACCCCCTGGCGGCGGTGCAGCGGCGCTTGGTGGTGATGGCGCGCTGGCCGGCGCCGGGGCGCTGCAAGCGGCGGCTGGCCGCCGGCCTCGACCGCGGCGGCGACGGCAGCCGGCGGGCGGCCCGGGTCCAGGTGGCCCTGGGAGCCCACAGCCTGGCGGTCGCTCGCCAGGCGCGCCGGCTGCTGGGTGTTGAGCTGGTGCTGGCCAGCAGCGGTCTGGGGCCCGGGGCCACCCGGCGCTGGGCGCGCCAGCAGGGCTGCGATCTGGGGCTGATCCAGGGAGCCGGTGGGCTGGGCCTGCGGCTGCAGCGCCAGGTGCAGCTCGGGCTGCGGGCCGGGGCCCACCAGGTGGTGGTGATCGGCAGCGACCTGCCCGGGCTGGAGTGCCGCGACCTGCTGGAGGCGTTTGCGGCCCTCGAGCAGCGGCCGCTGGTGCTGGGCCCGGCCCAGGATGGGGGTTACTGGCTGATCGGTCTCACCCGCCGCTGCCCCGAGCTGTTCTGCGGCATCCCCTGGGGCGGCGACCAGGTGCTGGCCCGCACCGAGGCCCAGGCGTTGCGGCAGTGCCTGCCCTGGCGGCGGCTCCGCCACCAGGCCGACCTGGATCGGGCGGGCGAGCTGGCCCGCTGGCGCTGATGGAGCCGCAGCGCCGGCCGCCACTGGGGGTGGTGATCCCCTGCCGCAATGAGGCCGGAAGTCTGCCCGGCCTGCTGGCCCAGCTGCAGGCCGCTCCCGACCTGGTGGCTTCCGTGGTGGTGGTGGATGGGGGCAGCCGTGATGGCTCGGCCCGGCTGGCGGCGCTGGCCGGCGCCCGGGTGCTGCGGGCTCCCGCCAACCGGGGCCTGCAGCTTGCTGCCGGTGTCGCCAGCCTCACCACCCCCTGGCTGCTGCTGTTGCATGCCGATGTGCGTCTGCCGCCGCACTGGGCCCGGGCCGTGGGCCAGGCGATCGCCGCCAGTGATGCCGGGCAGGGACCGGCCTGGTGGTTTGAGCTGGCGATCCACAGCCGCGATCCGGCCCTGCGGCTGGTGGAACTGGCCGTGGCCTGGCGCAGCCGCTGGCGCCAGCGGCCCTACGGCGACCAGGGGCTGCTGCTCGGACGGGCACTGCTGGCGCGCAGCGGCGGCATCCAGCCCCTGCCCCTGATGGAGGACCTGGAGCTGGTGGAGCGGCTGGGGCGGCTGACCCGCCTGCGCAGCCTGGGCCTGGCCCTGGCGGTCAGTGACCGCCGCTGGCGGCAGCGGGGGGTATGGCAGACCACCCTGGCCAACGCCCGGCTGCGGCGGCTGTGGCGGCAGGGCGTGACCCCGGAGGCGCTGGCCGCCCTCTACGCCGCGGCGCCGTCTCAGGGGGCGTACCAGAAGGCACAACGGCGCCGCAGTGGCTCCAGCTCCCAGCCCTGGGCCTCGTAGAAGCCCACCACGTGGGGATCGGCGAACAGGCTCACCCGCTCCACCGCCATGGCCCGCAGCGCATCGAGCACGTAGGCCATCAGCTGCTTGCCCAGCCCTGCCCCCTGGTAATGGGGGTGAACGGCCACGTCCCAGACGGTGGCTTCCACCACGCCATCGCCCGTGCAGCGGGCGAACCCCACCAGCTTCGGCAGGCGTGCATCGTGGCGCCACAGCCCCACCACCAGCAGGCTGTGGGCGAGGGCCTTGCGCACCCGGCGCACCGGTCGCCGGCTCCAGCCCACCGCCTCACACAGCTGCTCCAGTTCGATCAGGTCGATCTGCCGCTCCCGGCTCAGCACCAGGCCCACGCCGCCGCTGGGCACCGGCGCGATCCGGTGCTGCGCGCCGTAGAGCTCGTCGAGCAGGGCCTGGGTGTCGGAGGCGGTGCTGGGCTGGCTCATCCGCTGCGTGGGCCGTCCAGGGTCCGCGACCGATCACGATGGCACGATCCTGCCCGATCCCCGTGCCCGCCGGCGAAGCGTCCCGGCCCCTGTTGGTCGCCCTGCACGGCTGGATGCTGGCCGGCCGGCTCTGGCGGCCCCTGGCCGAGCGGCTCCAGCCCGGCTGGGAACTCTGGGCGCCCGACCTGCCCGGCTTCGGTCTTGCCCCGAGGCCCCGGGGCCTGCAGCCCAACCTGGCCAGCTACGGCCGCTGGGTGGCCGACCAGGCGCGGCAGCGCGCCGCCGGCCGGCCCCTGGTGCTGATCGGCCACTCGCTCGGCGGCAGCCTCGTGCTCGAGGCGGCTCCCCAGTTGGCCGGCCAGCTGCAGGGCGTGGTTCAGATCGCCGCCGGCGGTGGGGTCTATCAGCCCCGCCCGTTCCGGGCCGTGCGGCGTGGCGGTGCCCTCTTTCTGCGCTGGCGTCCCCGCTGGCTGCTGGAGCTGCCGGGCACTGATGCCCTCCGCAGCCCGCTGCGGGCCGATCTGCGTGCGGCCCGGGGGCTGTTGGCCTGCAGCATGCGCCGCTCGGCGGTGCAGCGGCTGCCACGCCTGGCCAGCCGGCTGGCGGTGCCCAGTCTCTGGGTGGCCGGCAGCCGTGACCGCGTGATGGAACCCCGCTACGTGCGGCACCTGGCCAGCTACTGCCCCCGCCACCGCGTGGAGCTGCTGGCCGGCTGCGGCCACCTGCCGATGCGGGAGCAACCCCGGCAGCTGGCTGCGCTGCTGGCCAGCTGGCTGGAGGATCTGCCCGAAGCCACCGCCACTTTCCGCCCCTGAGCGCAGCCTGGGGGGCGCCCATGGGCGGGTGGAAGGCTCAGAGCGCCGCCAGGCCCTTGTCCTGCAGGTCGGCCAGGCGGGCGTAGAGGCCGCCGGCGGTCCGCAGCTCGCGGTGGTTGCCCTGCTCCACCAGCCGGCCGCGCTGCAGCACCAGGATGCGATCGGCGGCCTCCACGGTGGCCAGGCGATGGGCGATCACGATGGCGGTGCGGCGATCGAGCAGCCGCTCCAGGTCCCGCTGCAGGGTGGCCTCGGTGGCTGGATCCATGAAGGCGGTGGCCTCGTCCATCACCAGCACCGACGGGTTGCGGATCGCCACCCGCGCCACCGCCAGCAGCTGCCGCTCGCCGGAGGAGAGGTTGCCGCCCCGCTCCCGCAGCTCGGTGGCCAGGCCCTCCGGCAAGCGGCGCAGCAGCGGATCGAGGCCCAGCTCCCGGCAGGTCTGTGCCAGGGCCTGGTCGCTGATCGGGGCATCGAGGCGCAGGTTGTCGGCCACGTTGCCGCTGAACAGGAAGGTGTCCTGCAGCACCACCCCCAGCCGTTCCCGCAGCCGGCTGATCGGCAGTTCGCGGATGTCGACCCCATCCAGCAGGATGCGACCCTGCTGGGGCTCGTAGAGCCGGCAGAGCAACCGGATCACGGTGGTCTTGCCCGAGCCGGTGGGACCCACCAGCGCCACGTGCTCGCCGGCGGCGATGCGGAAGCAGAGGTCGGTGAGGATCGGGTCGTCGGGGCGGTAGGCGAACGACACGTGCTCGAACACCACCTCACCGGCAGAGGTCGCGGCGACGCTGGCGGCCACGCCGCGGTCTTCGATCTCGATCGGCTCCTCCAGCAGCTCGCCGATCCGCTCCACGGCGGTCAGTCCGCCCTGGATTTGGGTGAAGCGCTCCGCCAGCTGGCGCAGGGGGTCGAACAGACGCTGGGAGTAGAGGATGAAGGTGGTGAGGGTGCCTAGGCCCATGGCGCCGGCGGTCACCATCCAGCCGCCCAGGCCCAGCACCACGGCCACGGCGGAGAGGGCCACCCACTCAATGAAGGCGGAGATGGCGCTGTCGTAGAGGATCGTGCCGGTCACCGCCTGCCTGTAGGCCGAGGTGGTGGTGGCGAAGCGGGCACTGTTGGCGGCCTCGCGTCGGAACATCTGCACCACCTCCAGCCCCTGGAGGTTTTCCTGCAGGTCGGCGTTGAGCTGGCTGAGCTCCTCGCGCACCCGGTAGTTGGCGCGGCGGTAGCGGCGCTGCAGCCAGAGGATGCCGAGCACCACCGGCAGCTGGGCGGCCAGCAGCAGCACCCCCAGGCGCCACTCGATGGCGATCATCGTGGCGGCGATCACCATCAGGGTCACCAGGTCGGCGAGCACCCCCACCGCGCCGCTGCCGAACACCTCGGCCAGCGCATCCACGTCGCTGGTGAGTCGGGTGAGCAGCTTGCCCACCGGCGTGCGGTCGTGGAACCGCAGCGACAGGGCCATGGCGTGGCGGAACAGGTCGTCGCGGATGCGGGCGGTGAGCCGCTGGCCCACGGCCTGCACGTTGTAGGTCTGGATGCCCTGCAGGCCCAGGCGGGTGAGCACGGCGGCCAGCAGCAGCAGCACCAGCAGCCGCAGGGCCACCGGGGTGTCGAGCCCCGCCAGCCAGGGCAGCACCGACTCGTTGGTGACACCGCTGCTCCGCCGCAGCACGGCGATCGCCTGGCCCACCAGCAGGGGCTGCACGGCGGCCGCGAAGGCCACCGGGATCAGCAGCAGCAGGGTGAGTCCCAGCCGGCGGCGGTCCCGGGCCACGTAGGGGAGCAGGCGCAGCAGCCGCTGGCGATCACCCCGGTTGCCGCTCCCGCGTTCGGCAGGCGTGCTGGGTCCCACTAGAGGCAGTCCACCAGCGACTGGAGCTCGCCGCCATCGAGCCGCAGCGACAGGGGGTGGCCGATCAGGCGAGCGGTGGACTGGAACAGATCGTCGATGGCAATCAGCCCGTTCTCCTCCAGCGTGCGCCCGGTGGCCACCAGGTCCACGATCGCTTCACTCATGCCGGTGATCGGGCCCAGTTCCACCGATCCGGCCAGGTGGATGAGTTCCACCGGGAGGTCGAGGGCTTCGAAGTACTCCTGGGCGCAGCGGGTGAACTTGCTGGCGATGCGGCAATGGGCCGGCAGGTCGGTGGCGCGGCGGTAGGGGCTGGAGGCCTTCACCGCCACGCTCATGCGGCAGCCGCCGAAGCCCAGGTCGAGCAGCTGGGCCACCGGCAGCTGGTGCTCCTGCAGCACGTC
>JBEDAU010000150.1:0-9381 GCA_041177605.1 Cyanobacteriota bacterium
CGGGGTAGATCGGCCGTCGGCCGTCGCGGCCGCTGCTCGGCCAATACGGCCTCACCACTCCCGCCAAGCATGGCCTAACCCTCCTGCTCCCCCAGCCCCAGCGAGCCTTCAACCTGCTGCACCCACGGCCGACAACGACGAACTGTGTGGCTACCGCCACCAGTGCTGGGGCAGCCGGGTCGGTATTTCTACACTCCCTGGATCGCAGAGCCCCTCTCCGTGGCCTTTCCCTGGCTGAGCGCCTCGATCCTGTTTCCGATCGCGGCCGCACTGCTGATCCCGTTCGTTCCCGACCAGGGGGACGGTCGCCAGGTCCGCTGGTTTGGCCTGGGGGTGGCCCTGACCACCTTCCTGATCACGGTGGGGGGCTATCTGAACGGCTACGACCCGGCCGTCGAGGGCCTGCAGCTGGTGGAACGGGTGGAGTGGCTGCCCGACCTCGGCCTGGCCTGGTCGGTGGGAGCCGACGGCCTGTCGATGCCGCTGATCCTGCTCACCAGCTTCATCACCGCCCTGGCGGCCCTGGCAGCCTGGCCCGTGAGCTTCAAACCCAAGCTCTTCTACTTCCTGCTGCTGGCCATGGATGGCGGCCAGATCGCCGTCTTCGCGGTGCAGGACATGCTGCTCTTTTTCCTGGCCTGGGAGCTGGAGCTGCTGCCCGTCTATCTGCTGCTGGCCATCTGGGGTGGCAAAAAACGCCAGTACGCCGCCACCAAGTTCATCCTGTACACCGCCGGCAGCTCGCTGTTCATCCTGATCGTGGGGCTGGCGATGGCCTTCTTCGGCGGCACCACCAGCTTTGAGTACGGGGTGCTGATGGCCAAGGACTTCCCCCTGAAGTTCCAGGTGCTCTGCTACGCCGGCCTGCTGATTGCTTTCGGGGTGAAGCTGCCGGTCGTGCCCCTGCACACCTGGTTGCCGGATGCCCACGGCGAGGCCACCGCACCGGTGCACATGCTGCTGGCCGGCATCCTGCTGAAGATGGGCGGCTACGCCCTGCTGCGCTTCAACGCCCAGCTGCTGCCCGCCGCCCACGCCCAGTTCGCCCCCCTGCTGGTGGTGCTCGGGGTCGTGAACATCATCTACGCGGCCCTCACCTCGTTTGCCCAGCGCAACCTCAAGCGCAAGATCGCCTACAGCTCGATCAGCCACATGGGCTTCGTGCTGATTGGCATCGGCAGCTTCAGCGACCTGGGCACCAGCGGAGCGATGCTGCAGATGATCAGCCACGGCTTGATCGGTGCCTCGCTGTTCTTCCTGGTGGGCGCCACCTACGACCGCACCCACACCCTGCAGCTCGATGAGATGGGTGGGGTGGGCCAGAAGATGCGCAAGATGTTCGCGCTCTGGACCGTCTGCAGCCTGGCCTCCCTGGCGCTGCCGGGCATGAGCGGCTTCGTGAGCGAGCTGATGGTGTTTGTGGGCTTCGCCACCAGTGAGGCCTACAGCCTCAGCTTCCGGGTGGTGATCGCCGTGCTGGCGGCGGTCGGCGTGATCCTGACCCCGATCTACCTGCTGTCGATGCTGCGGGAGATCTTCTTCGGCAAGGAGAATGCCGAGCTCGCTTCCCACACCCACCTGGTGGATGCGGAGCCCCGCGAGATCTACGTGATCAGCTGTCTGCTGGTGCCGATCATCGGTATCGGGCTGTATCCCCGGATCATGACCGACACCTACCGGGCCTCGATCGAAGCGCTGGTGAGCCGCGACCAGCTGGCCCTGCAGGGGCTGAGACATCCCACCGGTGCCGGCCTGATCCGCCAGCCCCTGCTCAGTGCGCCGGCGATCACCCCTGCCGTGGTGCCTGCAGCACTCTGAGGCTCCGGAACTGTGACGATCTGGCCATGGATCGGGGCCAGGGGTTCCAGGCTGATAGGCCTCTGCCTACCTTGACTCATCCCCTGCGCACACACCGGCACGTGCCATGAAACAGCTGAACTTTCTGCTGATCTTCAGCTTCGGCCTGGCCATGGTGATGTTCACGCTTGAGAACACCGCCCCCACCACCGTCAACTTTTTACCCGGCCTCAAACTCACCCTGCCACTGGCGGCCCTGCTGCTGGTGGTCGGCGGCGTTGGCGCCACCGCGGCCTGGGTGTTTGCCGTCTGGACCGGCGTGGTGCGCAAGGTCGAAGCGCTGCAGAACCAGAGCGAGATGGAAGCCCAGCAGGTGCGCATCCGCGAGCTGGAGAACGACCTGCAGCGCTACCGGGCCACGGTGGATGCCCAGCTGGGGCTGCTGCCTGCCGCCGGCCAGAGCTCAGCCCCGCAGCACAACGACCACGGCAGCGATGCCGACGTGGCGGTGACCGTGCACTGAATCCACGGGTCAGCCTGGGAGGAGGAAGGATCGCTGCGGCGGTGGCCAGCCTGGCCCCCTGCCGTTAATTTGAAGACAGTCGGATTCAGGGAGCTGGCCGTCCGTCGTGGCTGAAGCAGGTGCCCGGCTGGCGATCCGGCTGCTGCAGGATGCGGCTGAGCGGGGGGATCTCGACCCCTGGGATGTGGATGTGATTGCGGTGGTCGACGGCTTCCTCGACCAGCTGCGACAGCGCATCGCCGCGCCCCGGCTGATGCAGGTGGTGGGCGGCAGCTACGAGCAGGATCTGGCCGAAACCAGCGAGGCCTTCCTGGCAGCCTCGGTGCTGGTGGCCCTCAAAGCAGAAGTGCTCGAAGCCGCCACCTTTCCGCCGGAGCCTGTGCTGGAGGAGGACCCGGGCTTCGACTTCGATCAGGATGGCCAGGGCTGGCTGATGGCCACGGCCATGGAGCTCCCCCGCCAGCCCGAACGCCATCTCTGGCGTCGGCCGGTGGCGCCGCCGCCACTGCAGCGGCCCGTCACCCTGGGAGAGCTGATCCGCCAGCTGGAAGACATCGCCGAGCGGATTGAAAACGAGGAGCTGCGAGCCCGCCAGCGCCAGCGCCCCCGGCGCTACAGCGAGCGGGCGGCGATCGCCCAGGTGGCAGCCCTGGCCCACCGGGAAAAGCTGCCGGAGACCACCGCCGCCCTGAGCCGCTTCCTGCTGGAGTGGCAGGCCGCCACCGACTGGGTCAGCTTTGAAGCGCTGGTCGAGGCCTGGGCAGCCAAGGTGGAGGCGGATGGCAAAGCCGAAGACCTGGATCGAGACCGGGTGGGCGTGTTCTGGGCCCTGCTGTTCCTCACCCACCAGGGGAAGCTGGCGCTGGAACAGACGGGCGGGCTCTATGGCCCCCTGCGGCTGCGGCGGCTGCTGGGGGAAGGCGAGAACCGGCAGCTCCCCCTGGTGCCAGAGCAGGGGCCGGCTTTCACCCCCCTGGCGGCCTGAGCAGTCCCCCTAAAGTGAGCCATCCGACCGACGTGAGCAAACGCCGATGAAGGCGATGATCCTGGCGGCCGGCAAGGGAACACGGGTGCGACCGATCACGCACACGATTCCCAAGCCGATGATCCCGATTCTGCAGAAACCCGTAATGGAGTTTCTGCTGGAGCTGCTGCGGGAGCACGGCTTCAACGAAATCATGGTGAATGTCTCCCACCTGGCCGAGGAGATCGAGAATTACTTCCGGGATGGCCAACGCTTCGGCGTTCAGATTGCCTACAGCTTTGAGGGCAGAATTGAGGATGGCCAACTGATCGGCGACGCCCTGGGTTCGGCTGGCGGCCTGAAAAAGATCCAGAACTTCCAACCCTTCTTCGACGACACCTTCGTGGTGCTCTGCGGAGATGCCCTGATCGATCTCGATCTCACCGAAGCCGTGCGGCGCCACCGCGAGAAGGGGGCGATGGCCAGCCTGATCACCAAGCGGGTTCCACGGGATCAGGTCAGCAGCTATGGCGTGGTGGTCACCGATGGCGATGGGCGGGTGCGCTCCTTCCAGGAGAAGCCCGCGGTGGATGAGGCCGCCAGCGATATGATCAACACGGGCATCTACATTTTCGAGCCGGAGGTGCTCGACTACATCCCCACCGGGGTGCCGTTTGACATCGGCTCCGACCTCTTCCCCCGCCTGGTAGCCGCCGGAGCTCCTTTCTATGCCCTGCCAATGGAGTTTGAGTGGGTCGATATCGGCAAGGTTCCCGACTACTGGCAGGCAATTCGCAGCGTCCTGCAGGGCCACGTCCGTCAGGTTCAGATCCCTGGCAAGGAAGTGAGGCCCGGCATTTTCACAGGCCTGAATGTGGCGGCCAACTGGGACAGGATCAACGTCAAGGGGCCCATCTACGTGGGCGGCATGACCAAGATCGAGGACGGCGCCACCATCATTGGCCCCGCGATGATTGGCCCCAGCTGCCACATCTGTGAAGGGGCCGTCATTGACAACTCCATCATCTTCGACTACTCCCGCATCGGCCCCGGGGTCAGGTTGGTGGAGAAACTGGTGTTCGGCCGCTATTGCGTCGACCGCAACGGCGACCATTTCGACCTGCAGGAGGCAGCCCTCGACTGGCTGATCACCGATGTTCGCCGGCAGGACGTGGCCGAACCCTCCCCGCAGCAGAAAGCCCTCGCTGAATTGCTGGGTACGGACCTGGCCGTCACCCAGGCGGCGGTCTGAAGGGCCAGCGCCGAAGCACGAATTCGTGCCTGGCGCTGGTCAAAAAGCGGGCAAGCAACCGTGGCTGAGGAACACTCAGGGAACAGCCTGCAGGGCGGCCGGCGACTCGGCGACCGGCCGCACGCCAGCCCGCTGCAGGATCGCCGGGATGCGCTCCTCTGCCTTCACCGCCATCAGGTGCACCCCCTGGGCAATCTCCAGGTAGCTGGCCACCTGCTCAGCGGCGATGGCGATCCCCTCCGTCGCCGGATCGGCTGAGCCCGCCAGCCGGTCAATGATCGCCTGGGGGATGGCGGCCCCTGGCACCACCCGGTTGATGAACGCGGCGTTCCTGGCCGACTTCAGCAGGAACACCCCGGCCAGCACCGGCAGCTCCAGGGGGGCGGCGATCTCCTCGACAAAGCGCCGCAGGGCCTGCGGGTCCATCACCATCTGGGTCTGGAGAAAACGGGCACCAGCCTCCTGTTTGCGCCGGGTGCGCTGGCGCAGGCCGCTCCAGCTCGGCGACTGGGGATCGGCCGCCGCCCCGGCGAACAGGGCCGTGGGGCCATCGGGCAGCGCTCCCGCCACCGGATCATGGCCGCCATTCAGCTGACTCACCAACTGGAGCAGGCGCACCGCCTCCAGCTCGTTCACCGGCCGCGCCCCGGGCTGGTCCCCGGCGCGCACCGGGTCGCCCGTGAGGCAGAGCAGGTTGCGGAGCCCCAGGGCGTGGGCGCCCAGCAAATCAGCCTGCAGGGCAATGCGGTTGCGGTCGCGGCAGGCCATCTGCAGCACGGGCTCAAGCCCGCGATCGAGCAGCAGGCGACACACCGCCAGGCTGCTCATCCGCATCACCGCCCGGCTGCCGTCGGTCACATTGATGGCATGAACCCAGCCACGCAGGGCCTCGGCGGCTGCCAGGGTGCGGGCAGGATCGCCGCCGCGGGGCGGGGTCACTTCAGCCGTGATCGCCGGCGCTCCGGAAGCCAGAACCCGTTGCAGCAACAAGCCAGGGGATGCGGTCGTGTGCCCCATCATGCGCCACGGCCCTGCCTACAGTATGGAGATGGCTGGGGATGGGCGGATGCGAGACCAACCCATCGCGCGGCCTGCGCCGGATCGCGACCCCTCGGAGCGCGAGCTCTCGCCACGGGAGCTGGAAATCATCGAACTGGTGGCCCAGGGGCTCACCAATCAGGAGATCGCGGCCGCCCTCACGATCAGCAAGCGCACCGTGGATAACCACGTGAGCAACATCTTCACCAAGACGGGTGCCAAGAATCGCGTGGCCCTGCTGAACTGGGCCATGGACAACGGCAAGATCTGCCGGGAAGGCTTCAACTGCTGCTCGGTGGATCCCTCCCAGGACCAGCAGCACCGCAGGCCCTGAACCAACCCGGTCAGGCCAGGCCGCCCCTTTGCTCTGAGCAGCCCGCCGCCACCAGCGGGAGCAGACAGAAGTGGCCGGGCTCCCGGTCAAACAGCTCGGCATCGGCCAGGCGGATGATCGTCTGAATCGCCTCCGATTCAGCCAGGCCCCGGGGCCCGCCAGGCCAGCAGCTCCTGCCGCTGGGGAGCGGGCCAGTCGGCCAATGGGGTGTGGGCCAGGGCGGCGTTGCTGAGTTCATGGCGGCCGGTGAGCTCCAGCACACACCACGGGGGCAGGGGCACGGCCTGGAGAGGATCGGCCAGCTCCACCTCCGCCACTACCAGCGGGGCATTGGCCCCCTCAAACACGTCGACCACCCAGTCTCCACCGGGCAGATCGAGGCCGTGGCGCCACTTGCTCAGCTGCTGGGGAGCCAACTGCAGCAGCTGCTCGGCATCCGCCACGGGGATCGGGTACTCGAACTCATGCCGCACGGCGTCGTGCCGGGCAGCCTCCCCGACGGGCCGGGCCTTGATCGTCAACCAGGCCTGCTCGGCGGCCCGCCGCACCCGCACCGTGAGGCCAGGGGCTCCGGCTCCGGCGCCGCCGCCGGTCGCCAGATAGCCCTGCTGGAGCCGGGCCGTCCAGCAGACATGCTGGCGCCACAGCTCGCCGCGCACCAGGAAGCGCCGCTCAATTTCCAGGGGCATGCAGGCGGCGCCCGGGCGAGCGCCCATCAGCTGCGGCCATTGTGAGCCGGCGTGCCATCAACAGCCAGCAGCCCAACCGTGCCAGCGTCCCCGTTCAGTTGGGGGAAGGCTCCATCACCACCAGGCTGCCGGCCCAGTGCAGCTTGTGGGTGAGGGTGCGGTAGTAGGAGGGACATTGCTCCAGCAGCACCTGCAGGGCGGGGTGGGGACTGCGCTCCACCACCGCCCGATCGCCAGGCTCCAGCTCGGTGGCGGCGGCGCCGTCCTTCCAGAGCCGGACCCGGCGACTGGTTTCCCCCAGCGGCCAGACACTCAGGCGTGCCCGGGGCGGCACCACCACGGTGCGGCTGGAGAGGCTCATCGGACAGATCGGAGTCACCACGATCGCCTCGATGCCGGGGTGGAGGATCGGCCCACCCGCCGCCATCGCGTAGCCGGTGGAGCCGGTCGGCGTGGCGATGATCAGGCCATCGCCGCGGTACTGGTCGACCACCTCGCCATCGATCTCCAGCTCCAGCACGCAGGTGGAGCTGAGTTCGTCGAGGGCCGGACGCAGGTAGATGTCGTTGAGGGCCAGGTGGAGCTCCGCTGCTGCGTCGTTCACCCCATCGGCCCGCTCCACCCTGGCCTGGAGCATCATGCGCCTCTCCAGGGCGAAGTGGTCATCACGCAGGCGCTGCCAGAGGCTGTCGGCGTCGCCGCTGAGACGCAACAGGGCGGGATCGTGGGTGAGGAAGCCGAGTCGCCCGCCCACGTTGAAGCTGAGGATCGGCACTCCCAGGGGAGCGAGGTGCCGGGCCGCGCCCAGCACGGTGCCGTCACCGCCGAGCACGATGGCCAGGTCGGGCATGGCCTGCTCGGTGGCCAGCAGACCCGGGAACGGATTGGTGGTCAGACCGCTCTGGGCCACCACCACGGCCACCCCCTGGGCCACCAGGTCATCGCGACAACGGCAGGCCATCCGATCGGCCGCCGGGCTCCCGGAGCGTGTGATCAACCAGACCCGCTCCAGCAGCATCGGTCCGGATCTACCAGCGCAGCAGGTTGAAGCGCTCCATGTCGACCGTTTCCCGGTTGCGGTAGAGCGAGAGCAGGATGGCCAGGCCGACGGCAGCCTCCGCCGCCGCCACGGTGATCACGAAAATGGCGAACACCTGGCCGCGGATCAGCTGGCCATCGAGGTAGCTGGAGAAGGCCATCAGGTTGATGTTCACCGCGTTGAGCATCAGCTCGATGCTCATCAGCACCCGCACGGCGTTGCGGCTGTTGATCAGGCCCCAGACGCCTGTGCAGAAGAGGACGGCGGCGAGCACCAGGTAGGCCTGGAGGGGAATGGTGAACTCCATCAGGGCTTCTCCAGCAGCAGGGGGGTGCGGGCCTTCTCGATCAGGCCCTGATCGGCGGGTTCACCGGTGATCACGTCACTGCTGAACACATCGCGGCGGGCCAGCACGATCGCACCGATCATCGCCATCAGCAACAGCACCGAGGCCAGCTCAAAGGGCAGCAGGTAATCCGAGAACAGGTGCTCGCCGATGCGGATGGTGGCCTCCTCACCCAACGGCACGGGGCCAGGCAGGGCCCAGTCGGTGGTGAAGGCCACCCGGATGAGCAGGGCGAACAGGCCGCCGCACACCAGACCGGAAAGCAGGCGGCGCAGGCCCAGACCGGGAATCGCCGCCATCGTCTCCTTCTTGTTGACCAGCATGATCGCGAACAGGATCAACACGTTGACCGCGCCCACGTAGACCAGCACCTGGGCCGCGGCCACGAAGCTGGCGTTCAGCAGCAGATAGAGACCGGCCACCGAGAGGAACACCCCTCCCAGCAGAAAGGCCGAGTAGACGATGTTGGGGAGCAGCACCACCCCGAGGGCGCCCAGCACCAGGGTGGCGGAGAGCACCACGAAGCAGATCAGCTGGGTGGTGGAGGCGATTGTCATCAGGCCTTCTCCTCAGTGGTGGCGGCAGCGGTGGCCGTGGCGGCAGCAGGCTCGCCCTTGGGCAGGGTTTCCAGCACCTGCTGGGGCAGTCTGCCGGCCCGCGGGGCCGTGTCGGGAACGCCGTGGGGATCCATCTCTCCCTTGGGCAGGTAGGCCAGCTCGCGCAGGGGAATCACCGCGGGGTCGGTGGTCACGCTGGTGGGCAGGCGGCCGAGGGCGACGTTGTCGTAGTTGAGGCTGTGGCGATCGAAGGCCGCCAGCTCATACTCCTCGGTCATCGAGAGGCAGTTGGTGGGGCAGTACTCCACGCAGTTGCCACAGAAGATGCACACCCCGAAATCAATCGAATAGTTGCGCAGTTCCTTCTTCTTGGTGGCCTTGTTCATCACCCAGTCAACCACCGGCAGGTTGATCGGGCAGACCCGCACGCACACCTCGCAGGCGATGCACTTGTCGAACTCGTAATGGATGCGGCCCCGGTAGCGCTCCGAGGGGATCAGCTTCTCGTAGGGGTACTGCACCGTGACCGGACGCCGGCGCAGGTGGTCGAAGGTCACCGCCAGACCCTGGGCCAGGGCCTGTCGGTCACCTTCGACCATCTGCGGCGTCGGCCGATCACGGTTCAGTATCCCTACGAGAAGCTGATTCCGTCGGAGCGCTACCGCGGGCGCATCCATTATGAATTTGATAAGTGCATCGCCTGTGAGGTCTGCGTCCGGGTCTGCCCGATCAATCTGCCGGTCGTCGATTGGGTGATGAACAAGGCCACCAAGAAGAAGGAACTGCGTAATTATTCGATCGACTTCGGCGTCTGCATCTTCTGTGGCAACTGTGTGGAGTAC
>JBEDAU010000151.1:0-2902 GCA_041177605.1 Cyanobacteriota bacterium
GCCATGAGCCCCAACTTCGCCCACCTGCGCCCCTACGACGAGCAGCTGTTCCGGCTGGGCTCGCTGGCGGAGCGCTATTTCCCCGACGACCCCAACACGGCCCTGCTGAAGCTGCGGCAGCTGGGGGAATGGCTGGCCCAGCACGTGGCCTCGCGGTTTGGCGTGGAGCTGCGCGAGGAGGAAACCCAGCAACAGTTGCTGCGGCGCCTGGAGTGCGAGGGCGTGCTGGAGCGGGAGGTGGCCGAGCTGTTCCATGCCCTGCGCCGCAAGGGCAACCAGGCCAACCACGATCTGCACGGCGACCACGGCACCGCCCTGAAGATCCTGCGGGTGGCCTGGCAGCTGGGGGTGTGGTTTCACCGCACCTTCGGCGATCCCCAGTTCCGCAGCGGACCGTTTCAGCCACCGCAGCCGCCGCCGGCCGCTGTGGATCCGGAGCTGGCGGCAGAGCTGCAGCGGCTGCGCCAAGCGCTGGCCACCTTTCAGAGCGCTGAAGGCCAGGTGGCCGAGCAGCTGGCGCAGACCGAAGAGCAGCTGCGCCAGGCCCTGCAGGAGCAGCAGGAGTGGGAACAGCTGGCCACCGCCGCCGAAGCCGACAAGGCGGCGCTGTCGGCCAGGCTCACAGCGTTGCAGCGCCAGGCCCAGGGCCAGGGCGCCCGGTCGTTGGCGACGTTGCGGCAGGCGGCACGGCAGGCCGCCACCGGCATCGATCTCGATGAGGCCGCCACCCGCTTGCTGATTGATGGGCAGCTGCGCCAGGCGGGCTGGGAGGCCGACAGCGCGGTGCTGCGCTACAGCCAGGGCGCCCGGCCCGAGAAGCACCGCAACCTGGCGATCGCCGAGTGGCCCACCCGCAGCGGCCCGGCCGACTACGTGCTGTTCGTGGGGCTGACGCCGGTGGCGGCGGTGGAGGCGAAACGGGCGAACAAGGATGTGGCGGGGGTGCTGCCGCAGGCTGAGCGCTACAGCCGGGATTTCCAGCCAAGCGAGGCAACGCAGCTGAGCGGCGCGGGCTGGGGCGCGGAGGGCGAATTCCAGCTGCCGTTTGCCTTCTCCTGCAACGGCCGGCGCTTTCTGCAGCAGCTGCGCACCGCCAGTGGCATCTGGTTCCGGGATCTGCGCCGCGCGACCAACCTGCCGATTCCCCTGGAGGGCTGGTATTCGCCGGAGGGATTGCGCCAGCTGGCCCGGCAGAACATCGACGACGCCGAAGCGAAGCTGCGCCGCGAAGCCTTCACCTTTGGCTTTCCGCTGCGGCCCTATCAACGCCGGGCGATCGAAGCGGTGGAGGCGGCGGTATCCGCGGGGCAACGGGAGATCCTGCTGGCCTGCGCCACCGGCACCGGCAAGACCAAAACCGCCGTGGCTCTGATCTACCGGGCCCTGAAAACCGGTCGTTTCCGGCGGGTGCTGTTTCTGGTGGATCGCGAAGAGCTGGGCATCCAGGCGGGGGATGCCTTCAAGGACACGAAGGTGGAGAGCACCCAGCGGTTTGCGGAGATCTTCGGCATCAAGGAGCTGGGCGAGCGGCAGCTGGAGAGCGACACACGGGTGCACATCGCCACCGTGCAGGCGATGGCGCAACGGCTGTTGCTGGGGGATGAGGAGGGCCGTCCCACGGTGGACAGCTACGACCTGATCGTGGTGGATGAATGCCACCGGGGCTACCTGCTGGATCGGGAGCTGAGCGAGCGCGAGCTGCGCTTCCGCGATTTCAACGACTACGTATCGAAATACCGGCGGGTGCTGGAGATGTTTGCGGCCGTGAAGGTGGCCCTCACCGCCACACCGGCGCTGCACACGGTGCAGATCTTTGGCCGGCCGGTGTTTGTGTACAGCTACCGCGAGGCGGTGGTGGATGGCTACCTGGTGGACCATGAACCGCCGCTGCGCATCCACACCAGGCTTTCCAGCGAAGGCATCCGCTGGCAGGCGGGCGAGGAGGTGCCCATCCTCGATCCACGCACGGGCCAGCTGGACCTGTTCACCACACCCGATGAGCTGCGTTTCGATGTGGAGGCCTTCAACCGCGAGGTGATCACCGAAGCCTTCAACCGCGTGGTGTGTGAGGCACTGGCCGATGAACTCGACCCGTTTTCACCCTTCAAAACCTTGATCTTCTGCGTGAGCGACAGCCATGCGGATCTGGTGGTGCTGTTGCTCAAGGAAGCGTTTGAGCGGCGCTATGGCAGTGTGCCGGATGAAGCGGTGGCCAAGATCACCGGCCGCAGCGACAAGCCAGCCCAGCTGATCCGGCGCTTCAAGAATGAGGCGTTTCCCAATGTGGCGGTCACCGTGGACCTGCTCACCACCGGCGTGGATGTGCCGGAGATCTGCAACATCGTGTTTCTGCGCCGGGTGAACAGCCGCATCCTCTACGACCAGATGATCGGCCGTGCCACACGCCTGTGCGATGCGATCGGCAAAGACAGCTTTCGCATCTTCGATGCGGTGGGCCTGTATGACGCGCTGCAGAGCTTCACCGAGATGAAGCCGGTGGTGGTGAACCCGAAGATCCCCTTCTCGCAGCTGCTGAAGGAATTGCAGAGCACCGAGGGCGAGGAGTGGCAACTGGTGCGCGAACAGCTGATCGCCAAATTGCGGCGCAAGCAGCGGCATCTGGGCGACAATGCCGAGGCCCGCTTCCGGCTGTTGAGTGGCGAGGAGCCCGATGCCTTCATCAACCACCTACAAGCGCTGCCGATCGCCGAAGCGCAGGGCTGGCTGGGCAGGCTGGAGGGCCTGGGGGCGCTGCTGGATGCGGAGTGGCGGGGCCCGCGCGCGCCACAGGTCATCTCCGAGCACGAGGACCAGCTGCGGACGATCGAGCACGGCTATGGCCAAGGTCAGCGCCCGCAGGACTATCTGGAAGGCTTCTGATCCTTCGTCAACGATCCCGGCA
>JBEDAU010000152.1:0-8084 GCA_041177605.1 Cyanobacteriota bacterium
ACCTCGAGGAGCTGGCAGAAGCCACCGCCGCGCTGTGGGAGGACCACCCCCAACTGCGCCAGGTGGTGGTGAAGCTCAACCAGGGCTTCAGCGGCGAGGGCAACGCCCCCCTGGCGCTCGAACCCCTCACCCTGGCCGATCGGAGCGGCCGCGAGCGACGGCACTGCCTGCGCCGGGCCCTGGAGGGGCTGGCCATGCCGTCACCCAGCTGGCAGCGGTTGCTGGCGGAGCAGGGCGCCCTGGTGGAGGCCTGGCTGGAGGGGGGGGAGGCACTGAGCTCGCCGAGCGTGCAGGGCACGATCCACCCCGGCGGCGCCGGCGCCAGCCCCACGGTGGAGGTGCTCTCCACCCATGAGCAGCTCCTGGGGGGAGCCAGTGGCCAGACCTATCTGGGCTGCCGCTTCCCCGCCGAAGGGGCCTATCGGCGCCAGCTGATGGACTACGGCCGGGCCGTGGGCGAGGCGCTGGCGGCGGAGGGGGCGCTGGAGCGCTACGCGGTGGATTTCATCGCCCGCCGCTTCGCCGATCGCTGGGACCTGCAGGCGATCGAGGTGAACCTGCGCCAGGGCGGCACCACCCACCCCTACATGGCGCTCAGCGCCATCACCAGTGGCGCCCTCGACCCGGAGAGCGGCCTGTACCGCTCCCCCACGGGCGTGCCGCTCCACTACCAGGCCACCGACAACCTCTGCGACCCGCGGTTGCGGGGCCTGCTGCCGATCGACCTGATCGACATCGTGGCCGAAGCGGGTCTCCACTACGACCCCGCCCAGCTGCGCGGCAGCGTGTTTCACCTGCTGGGCTGCCTGTCGGAATTCGGCAAGCTGGGCATGACCTGCATCGGCCGCAGTCCGCAGCAGGCGGCGGCGGTGTATGCCGCCACCGAGGGGGAACTGCTGCGGGCGGCCGCCCAGCGCGGCCGGCCCTGAGCTCTCGGCACCGGGGCCGCGGCTCCGGCCTGCAGCTCTGGCCTGGAACAGGCACCTGCGTGGTCAAAGGGATCACCACCAGGCAGGATCGGGATAGCCAGGGCCCATCCCATGCGGTCTGTTCCACAGCGATCCGCTGCCAAACCATCCGGGTTCCAGGCCCTGCTGCCCGAGTGGGTTCCCTGGCTCCAGACCGGCTTGACGGCCATGCTCGCCGTTCTGTTTCTGGTGATGGTGGGCAAGCTGCGCCAGCAGAGCACCCAGCTGCACCAACTGCGCGAGCGGGTGGAGGGGCTCGAGAACAGCCGGGCCCTGGAGCGCACCACGGCGCTGGAGGCGCAGCTGCGCTCCACCGCGGCACGGCTGCAGGCCCTGGAACGCACCAACGCCGAACTGGAGAGCCTCAGCGACACCAACGCCCGCCTGCGACAGGAGGTGCAGCAGCTGCGGCGGCCGGTGGCACCGGCCGGGCCAAGCCTGGCGGAGCCGGCGCCGGTGCTGCCGGCCACCCCACCCCCCCTGCCGCCGATTAGGCCCTAGCCCTTCACCGCATCCCCGCTGGCACTCGGCAGGATGTAGCGCTGCAGGCCGATGAAGAGCACCAGCACCGGCACGATCGACACCACCGCACCGGCTGCCACCAGCCGCCAGTCGAGCGAAAAGCTGCTGGCCAGCTGCTGCAGACCGAGCGGCAGGGTGTAAAGCTCGGGCTCATCAAGGATCACCAGGGGCCAGAGGAAATCGCTCCAGGTGCCGATGAACACGAACATCGCCAGGGTGATCAGGTCGGCCCGGGCGGCCGGGATCATCACGTTCCACCACTCCCCCAGGGGCGTGCAGCCGTCGCTGCGGGCCGCCTCCTCCAGCTCCACCGGCACGCCGAGGAAACTCTGGCGCAGCAGGAAGATGCCGAAGGCGGTGGCCGCCTGCGGAATGATCAGGGCCCAGAGGGTGTTGCGCAGGCCGATCTGCACCATCAGCAGGTAGAGCGGGATCATCACCACCTGGAAGGGGATCAGGATCGTGGCCACCACCAGGGCCAGCACCAGGCCGCGGCCGGCGAAGCGCATGCGGGCCAATGGATAGGCCGCCAGCGAGCAGAACAGCAGGTTGGCCAGCACCGCCAGCCCACTCACGATCGTGCTGTTGAGCAGGTAGCGGCCCATGGGCTGCTCGGCGAACAGGCGCCCGTAGGCCTCCAGGCTGGGCTGGGCCGGCAGCAGCGCCGGCGGGCTGGTGAAGATGTCCTCGGCCGGACCCTTGAGCGAAGTGCTCACCAGCCACAGCAGCGGCACCAGCATGGCCAGGGCCAGCAGCAGGAGCAGGGCCAGTTGCAGCGCTGCGGCCAGGGGCGAGCGGCGCTGGCCGGAGGTGGGTTGGGCCACTACACCCGCGGCCGCTCGGCCAGGGGCAGGTCGCCCACCACCGGCAATGGCGCCTTCTGGGGGTGCAGGGGCACGCTGCGGTTGCCGGCAATCAGCCGGTTGAGGGCATTCACAAAGGCCTGGGCCGCCGCCACCACGATGTCGGTGTCGGCGGCGTGGCCGGAGTAGAGCACCCCGTTCTGCCGCAGACGAATGGTCACATCACCCATGGCATCGATGCCCTCGGTGACGCTCTTGACCGAGAACTCAACCAGCTCATTGGGCACGTTGGCCAGGCGATTGAGGGCCTGACACACCGCATCCACCGGACCGGTGCCGATCGCCGCCTCGGTGAGCTCGGCGCCGTCGGCGTTGATCAGGGTCACGGTGGCGGTGGGCAGCAGGCCGGTGCCGCAGCTCACCTGCACGCCCTTGAGGCTGTAGCTGCCGTCCTCCTGCTGCTGCACCTGCTCACTCACGATCGCCTCGAGGTCGCGATCGGTGATCTCGCGCTTGCGGTCGGCGAGCTCCTTGAAGCGGGCAAAGGCGTCGTCGAGATCGTCGCGGCTGAGCTCGTAGCCCAGCTCCTCGAGGCGGGCGCGGAAGGCGCTGCGGCCTGAGAGCTTGCCCAGGGAGATGCGGTTGTCGGCCAGGCCGACGGTGCGGGCATCGATGATCTCGTAGGTGAGGCGGTTCTTGAGCACGCCGTCCTGGTGGATGCCCGATTCATGGGCAAAGGCGTTGGCGCCCACAATCGCCTTGTTGGGCTGCACCGCCATGCCGGTGAGGTTGCTCACCAGCCGCGAGGTCTTGGTGATCTCCTCGGTGCGCACACCGGTGAGCGGCTCGGTGGAATCAGCCGGCCGACCGAGGAAGGGATTGAAATAGCTGCGGCGCACGTGCAGCGCCATCACCAGCTCCTCCAGCGAGGCGTTGCCGGCCCGCTCACCGATGCCGTTGATCGTGCACTCCAGCTGGCGGGCGCCGTTCTTGACCGCCTCCAGGAAGTTGGCCACCGCCAGGCCCAGGTCGTTGTGGCCGTGCACTGAGATCACGGCCTGGTCGATGTTGGGCACGTGGGCATTGATGCCGGCGATCAGCTCGCCGAATTCCGCCGGGGTGGCATAGCCGACCGTGTCGGGGATGTTGATCGTGGTGGCACCCGCCCTGATCGCCGCCTCGATCACCTCGTACATGAATTCAGGATCGCTGCGCCCGGCGTCCTCGCAGGAGAATTCGACGTCGTCGACCAGCGAGCGGGCGTAGTCGACCATCTCGGCGGTGATCGCCAGCACCTCCGCACGGGTCTTGCGCAGCTTGTGCTCCAGGTGAATGTCGCTGGTGGCGATGAAGGTATGGATGCGTCGGTGGGCGGCAGGCGCGACCGCATCGGCACAGGCCTTGATATCCCCGGCGGCGGCTCGGGCCAGGCCACAGATCACCGGGCCTTCGGGGGTCCCCACCGTCTCAGCGATGCGCTGCACGGCGTTGAAGTCGCCGGGGCTGGCGAAGGGGAAGCCGGCCTCGATGATGTCGACGCCCAGGCGCGCCAGCTGCTGGGCGATCGCCAGCTTCTCCTCAAGGTTGAGGCTGGCGCCGGGCGACTGCTCGCCGTCGCGCAGCGTGGTGTCAAAGATCAACACCCGGCCGGGGTCTCGGGCCATCGGGGCTCCTTAAGCGGAACAGTTATGAGTTAGGCCCATTCTAGGGGGTGGCTGCGGCCCTCTTCCCCGGGCAGGTCCTGTGGCGCCCGGAACGGTCTGGCGCAGAAACTGCCCCTACAGTGCGCCCAATGGAGGGGGCGATGGCCGCAGGGCAACAGGCCGCAGGTCAGCTGGCACTGGTGCTGCACGCCCACCTGCCATACGTTCGCTCCTCGGCACCGGGGTCGCTGGAGGAAGACTGGTACTTCCAGGCCCTGCAGGAGTGCTATCTGCCGCTGCTGGCGGTGCTGGAGGCGGCCGCCGCCGACCCGGCCCAGCGGCCCAGGCTCACCGTGGGGCTCTCCCCCACCCTGCTCTCCCTGCTGGGCGACCGGGAGCTGAACCAGCGCTTTCTGCCCTGGCTGCAGCTGCGCCAGGAGCTGCTGCAGAGCGCACCGCAGGAGTGCGCCGCCGCCGCAGCGGCCCTGGCGGAGCAGCTCGCGGCCACCGAGGCCCAGTGGCGCCGCTGCCACGGCCGACTGGTGCCCCGCTTCGCCCGGCTGCAGCGCCAGGGGGTGCTCGATCTGATCAGCTGCGGTGCCACCCACGGCTACCTGCCGCTGCTGCGGCCGGTGCCCGAAGCCGTGCGTGCCCAGCTGCTCACGGCGGTGCGGGAGCACGAGCGCCAGCTGGGGGAACGCCCGCTGGGGATCTGGCTCCCGGAATGCGCCTACTACGAGGGCCTGGATCTGCAGCTGGCGGCGGCGGGGCTGCGTTACACGGTGCTGGATGGCCACGGCCTGCTGCACGCCCTGCCCCGGCCGCGCTACGGGGTGTTCGCGCCGATCTGCTCACCGGCGGGGGTGGCCTTCTTCGGCCGTGCCGGCAACGCCACCCTGCCGGTGTGGAGCGCCCGGGAGGGGTACCCGGGCCATGGCGCCTATCGGGAATTTCACCGCGACCTGGGCTGGGACCTGCCGGCGCAGCAGCTCGAGGAGGCAGGCATCGGCAGCCGCCGGCCCCTGGGCCTGAAGTTGCACCGGGTGACGGCCCAGGGCTGCGCGCTGGAGGACAAACAGCCCTACGACCCGGCCGCCGCCGCCACCCAGGTGCAGGAGCACGCCGCCCACTACCTGGCCGGGCGGGCCCGGGAGCTGGAGGGGCTAGCCGACACGATGGACCGGCCACCGCTGCTGGTGGCGCCGTTCGACGCGGAGCTGTTCGGCCACTGGTGGTTCGAGGGACCCCAGTTTCTGGCGGCGGTGTTCGCCCAGGCGGCCTCGAGCGGCGTGGAGCTGGTGAGCCTGCGGCAGGTGCTGGCTGCCGGGCACCCCCTGCAGGTGTGCCGGCCCTCCCCCAGCAGCTGGGGCCAGGGGGGCTACCACCATTACTGGCTCAACGAGGACAACGCCTGGGTGGTGCCGGAATGGCAGCGGGCCTCCCGCGCCATGGTGCGGCGGGTCAACCGGGGGGTAGCCAGCGCCCAGCAGCGCGAACTGCTCAACCAGGCCGGGCGGGAACTGCTGCTGGCCCAGAGCTCCGACTGGAGCTTCATCCTGCGGGCGGGCACCACCACCGACCTGGCTCGCGAGCGGATTCACCGCCACCTGGATCGCTTCTGGCGGCTGCTGGAGGCGATCAACGCCAGCAGCCCGCTGCCGGAGGCGTGGCTAGCCGGCGTGCGGCGCGAAGACGGCCTGTTTCCGCTGCTGAATGCAGCCGACTGGATCAGCCCGCCGGCCCCGCCCCAGGGGGGCTGAGCAGGCGCAGGCCCAGGGCCAGCTCCCGGCCCTGCATCCCCATCAGACCGGCCTTCACACTCCAGGGCGCCGTGGCGAACAGCCGCACCATCGCCGCCAGCAGCTCCGGCACGCTGGCGGTGTTGGCCAGGAAGCCATACCACTGGGCATCGGGCAGGGCGAAGAAGGTGGCGAAGTGGGCCCGCAGCTGGGGCTCACTGAACCGCATCAACTTCTCCAGCCCGAACTGGTAGAGGGCGTGCTTGCGGCGCAGCTCCAGCGGCCACAGGGCCTGCCAGCCCGTGCGGGCCAACTGGGCCGAGCTGGCCTGCGGATCGCGGTGCAACAGCTGGGCCACCGCCTGGGCCACGGCCGGAGCACGGCGCAGCAACGCGCCCACCAGGTAACCGGAGGCGGGATGCACCATCGAGGCCGCGCCGCCAAAGCCCAGCACCGGCTGGTGCAGATCGGGCAGCGGCAGGTTCATCGGAAACAGGCAGAACTCCTCGTGCTCCACCTGATCCACCGCCACGCCGCGGTGGGCCAGCCGCTGGTGCAACCGCCGGCGCAGGGTGTCGAACGGCACCGCCGGCGCCAGCGCCAGAGAGGTCTCCTCCACAAAAAAGCTCCCGCCGCCCAGATCCATGGCATAGAGAAAAGTGGGCGGCCCGGAGCGCTCAACTGCATTGAGGTGGTCAGAGCGGTAGTCCATCAACACGAACTGCCCCGGCTCCACCGGCGGCGCTGAGAAGCGGCCCACGATCCCGTAGGCCGCCTGGCCGGCCACCGGGCCCTCGTCGGGGCGCCGCACCAGCAGCGGCTGGTGGCCGGTGGCATCCACCAGCAGCCGGGCGCGCAGCTCACGCCCGTCGGCCGTGGCCAGCACGCTGCAGCCGTCGGCGGCGTCGAGACGGAAGCGCTCGGCCTGGCCCTGCAGCAGCTGCACGTCCCCCGCACGGCACCGCTCCAGCCAGTGCTGCTTGAGCGCCTCCCGGTTGAACAGGCCGTAGTCGCGCCCGTGGGGGGTGGGGGCATTGGCCGCGTGATCCGGATCTGGGGAGCCCTGGCCGAAGTAGCTCACCGTGTGGCTCCAGCGGTGCTCCAGCAGGTGGCCCAGGCCCAGGGCGTCCACCTCCTGCCCCCAGATCCCGTACACGTTGGCCCAGGGCTGGCTCCAATCGGCCGCCGAGAGCACCCCGACGGCAACCCGTTCATCGGCGAGGGCGGCGGCGATGGCCAGGGCCGCCGGACCCCCACCCAGCACCAGCACATCGACGGCAGCGGCGGGGCTCACCGGGGCGTGGGCGGAGCGGCTCAGGATTCGGAAGCGGGCTGGGCAGGCCCAGCCTCGCCCCCGTCGACCGGTTCAGCGGCCAGCTCCTCCTCGTCAGGGGCCGGCGGCACCAACACCACCTCGGCCAGGCGGTCGCCGGCATCCAGCTTCTGCAGACGCACACCCGTGGCAGCCCGCGACTGCTGGGGCACCGCATCGGCCTGGGTGCGCACGATCACCCCCTTCTCACTGACCAGCAGCAGCTCCTCGCCGGCCCCGAGCACCTTGAGACCCACCAGCTCGTCGCCCTGGCGACGGAACTTGATGCAGCGCAACCCCATACCAGCCCGCTTCTGCAGGCGGAACTGATCCACCGGCACCCGCTTGCCGAGGCCGCTGGCCGAGGCCACCAGCACCCAGGGCCCCTCGCTGGGCGGGGCCTCGTCACCCTCGGGCTCGGCGCTCTCCTCCTCGCCGGCCGCGGCGGCACTGGAGGCCACCCGGTCGGCCAGCTCGGCCGGCAGCACATCCATGCTCACCAGGGAATCCCCCGGCCGCAGGTTCATGGCCCGCACGCCTCGGGCGGTGCGGCCCAGGGGGCGCAGCTCTTCGTCAGTGAGGCGGAAGTGGATGGTCATGCCCTGGCGCGAGCCGATCAGCACCGAATCGCCCGGCAGAGCCAGCCGCACCCAGGTGAGGGCGTCACCCTCCACCAGGTCAATGGCGATCAGGCCATTGGAGCGGATGTTGGCAAAGGCCGAGAGGCGGGTGCGCTTGATGAAGCCGCCGCTGGTGAGCATGACCAGCACGCCGTCGTCGGTGAATTCACTCACCGCCAGCAGCGAGGTGATCAGCTCCTCCCGCGGGATCGGCAGCAGCTGCACGATCGGTGTGCCCTTGGCGGTGCGGCTGCACAGCGGCACCCGGTAGGCGGGCAACGAATAGACGACGCCGCGGTTGGAGAACAGCAGCAGCGAATCGTGGTCGTTGCAGCTGATGAACAGCTTCACGGCCTCCTCGCCCTGGCCCTTGGCGCCGGGGCTGCGGGTGCCGGCCTTGCCACGGGTGCCGCGGCTGGTGGCCTCGAACTCACTCACCGGCATGCGCTTGAGGTAGCCGTTCTCGGTGAGCATCAC
>JBEDAU010000153.1:0-6825 GCA_041177605.1 Cyanobacteriota bacterium
ACCCCCGTGTCCCGGTCCCCGCTGGCCGGCCAGGCGGCTGCCCCCCGCGCCGTCGCCGCCCTCGGGCGGCTGGAGCCCAGCGGTGACGTGCGCCTGCTGGCTGCCCCGATCAGTGGCATCGGCGGCAGCCCCCGGATCACGCAGATGCTGGTTCAGGAGGGAGACCGGGTGCGCGCCGGCCAGCTGCTGGTGCGGTTCGACACCGGCCCCGCCCTTCAGGCCCAGGCCCGGCTGATCGAGACCCGCATCGCCAATCTGCGCCGCCGGGTTGATCTGCAGACCCGGGACATCAACCGCTACCGCCAGCTGGGGCGCACCGGGGTGGTGCCCAGCGCCGACCTCGACGATCGCGAGACCGATCTGCTGGCCCTGCGGGGCGAGCTGGAGGAGGCCCTGGCCGAGCGCACCAAGCTGCAGCGGGAGCTGGAGCTCACCGAGCTGCGGGCCCCGATCGACGGCCAGGTGTTGCGGCTGCATGCCCGGGTGGGCGAGCGGCCCGGCGACGACGGGGTGATGGAGTTGGGCGACAGCGACGCCATGCAGGCCCTGGTGGAGGTCTACGAAAGCGACATCGACCGCGTTCGGCTCGGCCAGCCGGTGCGCCTCACCAGTGAGAACGGCGGCTTCCAGGGCAGCCTGCGCGGCCAGGTGGTGCGCATCAGCCCCCAGGTGCGCCAGCGGGAGGTGCTCAGCACCGATCCCACCGGTGATGCCGATGCCCGCATCGTGGAGGTGCGCGTGGCCCTCGATCCGGCCGACGCCCAACGGGTGCGCCAGCTCACCGGCTTGAAGTTGATCGCCCGCCTGGCCAACTGATGCTGGGGGCTCTCTGGCAACGGCGCCGGATCCCGCTGGCCTGGCTGCTGCTGGCCCGCCAGCCGATGCGGCTGCTGGTGGCCCTGGCCGGGATCGCCTTTGCCGGCATCCTGATGTTCATGCAGCTGGGCTTCCGCGACGGCCTGTTCGAGGCCAGCGTCACCGTGCACAAGCTGTTTGATGCCGACCTGGTGATGATGAGCCCCCGCTCGATGAGCTCCATCGGCATGGCGGGCTTTCCCCAGCGCCGGCTGGTGCAGGCGATGGCGGATCCACAGGTTGCCGACACCACACCGGTGCACTGGAATTTCGTGCTCTGGCGCAATCCGGAGACCCGCACCACCCGCTCGATCCTGGCCCTGGGCTTTGAGCCGGGTCACCGCCTGTTCACCGACCCGTCGCTGGCGGCGAAGGCCCTGGCCCTCACCCAGAGGGGCCGCGTGCTGTTCGATGCGCGCTCCCGCCCCGAATTCGGGCCGGTGGCGGCATGGCTGCAGCAGGGGCGCACCGTGGACACGGAGGTGGCCGGGGTGCGGGTGCGGGTGGCCGGGCTGGTGAGCCTGGGCCCATCCTTCGGTGCCGACGGCAATCTGCTCACCAGTCGCGAGACCTTTCAGCAGCTGCTGCCGTCGATTCCCCCCGGCAGCATCGAGCTGGGGCTGATCCGGCTGGTTCCCGGCAGCGATCCCCCCGCCGTGGCAGCTCGGTTGCAGCGCGGGCTTCCCCGTGACGTGCGGATATTCACCAAGCAGGGCTTCGAGGACTTCGAGAAGACCTACTGGCGCACCAGCACCTCGATCGGTTTCATCTTCACCCTGGGGGCGGTGATGGGCTTCGTGGTGGGGTGCGTGATCGTGTACCAGATCCTCTATTCCGATGTGAGTGATCACCTGCCCGAATACGCCACCCTGATGGCCATGGGATACCGGCTGCCCACGCTGCTCGGGGTGGTGGCGCGCGAGGGGCTCCTGCTCGCGGTGCTCGGCTATCTGCCGGCCTATGCCGCTGCCCAGGGCCTCTACGTGCTGGTGCGCACCGGCACCAACCTGCCGGTGTCGATGGATGTTTCGCGCTCCCTGCTGGTGCTGGGGATGATCCTGGTGATGTGCATGGCCTCAGCCGCCCTGGCGATGCGGCGGCTGGCCGATGCCGATCCGGCGGAGATCTTCTGATGGCGGCTTCCTCCGCCCAGCCCACCGTGCGGGTTCAGGGGCTGAGCCACTGGTTCGGCAGCGGCGCCATGCAGCGCCAGGTGCTCCAGGCCATCGACCTGACCGTTGCCCCGGGCGAAGTGGTGTTGCTCACCGGCCCCTCCGGCTGCGGCAAGACCACCCTGCTCACGCTGGTGGGAGCCCTGCGCCAGGTGCAGGAGGGATCGGTGCAGGTGTTCGGCGAGGAACTGCGTGACGCCGGCCGGGCCGCCCGGCAGCGGCTGCGCCAGCGGATCGGCATGATCTTCCAGGGCCACAACCTGCTGCGCTGCCTCACCGCCGAGCAGAACGTGCAGATGGGGGCGGATCTGCTGGAGGGGCTGGGCTACCGGGCCCGCCGGGATCGGGCTCGCGAATGGCTGCGGGCCGTGGGCCTGGGAGACCATCTGGCCAAGTTGCCCCATGACCTCTCCGGCGGGCAGAAGCAGCGGGTGGCGATCGCCCGCGCCTTGGCGGCCCAGCCCCGCCTGCTCCTGGCCGACGAGCCCACCGCTGCCCTCGATTCCCGCAGTGGTCGCGAGGTGGTGGAACTGTTGCAGCGCCTGGCGCGCGACCAGGGCTGTGCCGTGCTGATGGTGACCCACGATCCCCGCATCCTCGACGTGGCAGATCGCATCGTGCAGATGGAGGATGGGCGGTTGCAGGTCGGTACTGCCCTGGCCATTGAGTAGGGTGAGAACACGGACATTCACTCCACCACCGCCGCATGGCCAAGCGCAGGAATCTGAAGAAGGAAAAGCAGGAGCGCAACCGCGCCTATGCCCGTAAGTTCAAGAAGCGCAAGCTTCGCAACGAGGGCCGCGGTGAAGGCGCCGGTAACGGGGTGACCGGTACCGCCAACAACGGCGGCGCCGCCGACTGAGCCTTCACGGCTCCACAGCAAGGCTGGGGATCCTCCGGGATCCCTTTTTTTTGCCCTCCCCGCGCATGTTCATCAGCGTCGTCATCCCCACCTACAACCGCCTGCCGATCCTGCAGCAGTGCCTGGAGGCACTGGAGGACCAGCAGCTGGTCGAACCGCTGCTGGGCTATGAGGTGGTCCTGGTCGACGACGGTTCCACCGATGCAACGGTGGACTGGATCCGGGTTCAGGCGGCGGCACTCCCCCACGTGCGCCTGATCCGCCAGCAGCACGGCGGTCCGGCGGAGGGGCGCAACCGTGGCGTGCATGGGGCCCGGGGCGATGTGATCGTGTTCATCGACAGCGATCTGGTGGTCACCCCCACGTTCCTGGCGAGCCATGCGCGGGCGCTGGAAGCCGACTGGCAGCGCCATGGGAACCGCCGCTGTTTCACCTACGGCGCCGTGATCAACACCGCCAACTTCGAGGCCCCCACCAGCGAGCCCCACAAGCTGCGCGACCTCTCCTGGGCCTATTTCGCCACCGGCAACGTGGCCATTGATCGCCAGCTGCTGGAGCAGGCCGGGCTGTTTGACACCGCCTTCCGGCTCTACGGCTGGGAGGATCTGGAGCTGGGGGAACGGCTGCGGCGCCTGGGTACCCGGCTGGTGCGCTGTCCGGCAGCGGCGGGCTACCACTGGCATCCACCCCTGACTCTGGAGCAGATCCCCGACCTGGTGCGGGTGGAACGGGAGCGGGCCCGCATGGGGCTGGTGTTCTTCCGCAAGCACCCCACCCACCGGGTGCGGCTGATCATCCAGTTCACCTGGCTGCATCGGCTGCTCTGGGAGCTGCTCTGCCTGGGCGGTCTGATCAATGAGCGCTCCCTGCGCCCCCTGCTGGCCTGGTTGATCCGGCGCGGCAAGCCCGGCCTGGCCATGGAGCTGCTCCGATTGCCGCTCAACCGCATCGGCGTGCGGACGCTGTTCAGGGAGGCCCGGCAGGCCGGCCTGGCCTGAGGAACCACCCCCGTTTTGATAGGGTGCCTGGGTTCAACTTCACTCCGCACACCTGCACGTTTCGGGTGCCGGGCGGCGCTGACGCTTGCTCTACGAGCGCTGACGCCCTGGGTTCCTGGCAGGTGGTGGCAAACCCGAAACCCTTTCAATCACCATGGCTGTTGTCACTCTCGCCGAAATGATGGAGGCCGGTGCCCACTTCGGGCACCAGACGCGCCGTTGGAATCCCAAGATGTCGCGTTACATCTATTGTGCGCGCAACGGGGTTCACATCATTGATCTCGTGCAGACCGCCGTCTGCATGAACAACGCCTACAAGTGGGTGCGTAGCGCAGCCCGCAGCGGCAAGCGTTTTCTGTTTGTGGGCACCAAGAAGCAGGCCTCCGAGGTGATCGCCCAGGAGGCGACCCGCTGCGGAGCCGCCTACGTGAACCAGCGCTGGCTGGGCGGCATGCTCACCAACTGGACCACGATGCGCGCCCGCATTGACCGGCTCAAGGATCTCGAGCGCATGGAGGCTTCCGGCGCCATCGCCATGCGGCCCAAGAAGGAGGCCGCCGTGCTGCGCCGGGAACTCGAGCGGCTTCAGAAATACCTCGGTGGTCTCAAGAACATGCGCCGCCTGCCCGACGTGGTGGTGCTGGTGGACCAGCGCCGCGAGACCAATGCGGTGCTCGAGGCCCGCAAGCTCGATATCCCCCTGGTATCGATGCTCGACACCAACTGCGACCCGGACCTCTGCGACGTGCCCATCCCCTGCAACGACGATGCCGTGCGCTCGGTGCAGCTGGTCCTCGGCCGTCTTGCCGACGCCATCAATGAGGGCCGCCACGGTGCCGGCGACCAGGGACGCGACGAGGAGGGCTGATCGCCCCCTCACCCACCATTGATCACCACTGTCCCGTTCATCACTACTGTCATGGCTGAGATCTCAGCGAAACTGGTCAAGGAACTGCGCGACAAGACCGGCGCAGGGATGATGGATTGCAAGAAAGCCCTCTCCGAAACCAAGGGCGACACTGAAAAGGCCATCGAGTGGCTGCGGCAGAAAGGCATTGCCAGTGCCGAGAAGAAGGCGGGTCGCACCGCTGCTGAGGGCGCCATCGGCTCCTATATCCACACCGGTGCCCGGGTGGGCGTGCTGGTGGAAGTGAACTGCGAGACCGATTTCGTGGCCCGCGGCGAGATTTTCCAGGAGTTGCTGCGGAACGTGGCCATGCAGATCGCTGCCTGCCCCTCCGTTGACTACGTGACCGTGGAGGAGATCCCCACCGCGGTGGCTGATCGCGAGAAGCAGATCGAGATGGGCCGCGACGACCTGTCCGGCAAGCCCGATCAGATGAAGGAGAAGATCGTGGCCGGCCGCATCGGCAAGCGCCTCAAGGAGATGGCCTTGCTCGATCAGCCCTTCATCAAGGACAGCTCGATGACCGTGGGCGAGATGGTGAAGCAGGTGGCTGGCAAAGTGGGCGAGAACATCCAGGTGCGCCGGTTCGTGCGCTTCAACCTCGGTGAGGGCATCGAGGTCGAGAAGATGGATTTCGCCGCCGAAGTGGCCTCCATGCAGGCAGCCTGATTCCCTGCAAATCACCCCTTCGCCAGGGTCGTGATGCTGGACAGCCTGCGGGACGCCCACCAGCAGCTCGAGGGGTTGCGCCAGCAGCGCTGCGAGCGCAATCCTGAGCTCTACCGCGACCTGGCGCTCTACCTCCAGGTGTTGCGCGATGGCCTGCTGACCACCGTTCAGCAGGCCTGTTTTCATCTGGCCGCCGAAGTGCATCCGGATCGCTATCGCGCGATGGAGTCCTCCCAGCGTCGCCAGCTGCACCGCCGATTGCGGGCCCTGGTGCGCCGGGCCTGCAGCCTGCTCACGGTCGAGCAGCTCGCCCAGCTGGCGGCGCAGCAGGCGCGGGAGCGCCTGGCCGACCAGCGAAGCCGGCAGCACCAGTGGTTGGAGGGATTGGGCGCCGAGCTCAAGCCCGGCCCACGGCTGGGCGGCGATCCTCCCGGATCCGTGACCCTCCAGCTGCACCCCCCCCTGGATCTGCTGGATCCAGCCTCACCGCTGCTGGCCGGTTTCGCCGGTGCCGAAGCTCCTGCCCATCCCTTGAGCAGCAGGGGGGAGCTTGGCGCTGCCCCAGACGACGCCCGCCTGCCACCCGGCCTGATGGAGGCCTTCACGGCCGTGGTGGAGCATCTGGATCTGGACCACGAGGACGATTCCGGCGCGGCGGACAGTTTCGGCCCGCCACCGCCCTGGGATCAGGGCCAGCTGCCGCGGGAAGCCACGGCGTTGCTGGTGTGGCTCGATGGTTTCGAGGAGGCCCTGGGGCGGCGACTGCGCAACCTCTCCCACGCCATCAATGTGGAGCTTCTGCGCCTGGGGCTCAGCCGCAGCCTCCTGCCCCTGAGCCTGCTGGAGGCCGCCTGCCGGGGACAGCTGGAGCAGCGGCAGGCGCCGCCCAACCTCCTGCGCCTGCCGGTGCCCGGCCTGGATGCCCTGGCGGTGCTGCTGCGGGCGACCGACCTGGAACAGCAGCTGCCGGCCCTGGACAGCTGCCGCAACCGCTGGCGCCAGCACCGCCAGGAGGTGCGCAGAATGGCGGAGCTCAGCCGCCGCTTGCGGCGGCGCGTTCAGGTGCTCGAGGCGGAACAGCTGTGGCTGCAGGACATCGCCACCACGCAGAGCAGCACAGCCGGCAGCCCCCAGACCTGAGGCCTCTGGCTGCGGCGCCAGGCGGCACGGGTGCTGCGGAGCAGGCCGCAGCCGGCCTGGCGATTGCCGCTGCCCAGGCTCACCTGGAGACCTGGATCCGCACACTTCAGCAAGCGCTGCAGCTGGAGGTGGACCGGGGCTTTGCAGACCTGATGGGACGGCACGAGCGCTTTAGTCAGTTCCTGGCCCGCAGCCTCGCCCACCCCCCCGAACAGGCCGGCA
>JBEDAU010000154.1:0-2971 GCA_041177605.1 Cyanobacteriota bacterium
GGTGCTGCGCTCCGGCTGCCAGGGCCCCGTGGCCGCCAGCGTGGGGCTGGCTGCCCCGGGGGGGGTGTCGCTGGTCAGGCGAGCCGCCAGCTGCTGCTGGCTCTTGAGCCGCCGCAGCAGGGCGAGGGCCCGCTCCAGATCCACAGTCACGGAATCGCCGGGAATGGCCTGCAGCAGGGCCAGCAGGGTGAGATTCCCCTGGGCGGCGGCCCGCTGCACCAGCTGGGGCAGGTCGCTGCCACCGATCGGCTGGGCTGCCCCCTGGGGCAGTCCCTCCACCTGCCCCAGGGCCGATGCGGCCAGCAGGGCCTGGTCGAGCAGGGCGCTGCCCGCCACCTGGCTGGCCAGGGCCTGGCTCTGCACCGGCAGGGGTTGCAGAAACACTTCCCGCAACTTGCGGGACATCAGGCCATCGAGCGCCTGGTCGAGCTCGGCGAGATCACTGCTGCCGGCCATCGGCGAGCGCCGCCGCCCCAGTTCCACCAGGTCGAGGCTGAAGCTGGTTTCCAGCAGGGGCAGGCGCAGTTCCACCCGCTCCAGCGCCTGGGCCGAGCCGCCCAGCAGCGGCACGGCAACCGCCGCCAGCTGGGCGGCCAGAAGCAGCGGTGGCAGCCGGCGGCACCGATGACGCCGGGCGGAAAGAGGCGGGGAGACGAGGGGCACCAGGCGGGGACGTGGATCCGGCCAGTCTGGGGGTCTGGCACCGGTGGAGCCCGATTCCCTGGGGTTGGGGCTCAGGGTTTGGGCCCCTGGGTGTCGCTCGGCCGCATCAGCACCACCACCGATCCCACCACGATCAGCAGGATCAGCCCAAGCCCGGCGGCGACGGGTAGCACCACATCGTTCTCCATCGCCCGATTGGCCAGAGCCCCCATCCTGGTCAGGCTGGTGCGGTTCTGCCATGGGCCGGAGCTCAGGGGATGGCGCGGGTGGCGACCACGGCGAAGAAGGGATCGCCCTTGGCACCGATCCAGCCGAGTGGCCCCACGGCCGGGGTGGCCTCGGCGATCAGCTCAGGCCTGGGCCAGCCCTGGGCCATCAGCACCCTCGCCACCACGGCCAGGTGATCCCGGTCATCGCCGTCGGTCCACACCTGGGGGGCCTTGGTGAAGAACATCCGGTTGCTGAAGGCCACGATCAGACAACCGCCCGGCCGCACCACACGCAGCAGCTCTGCCGCCACTGCCTCCGGATATTGAAGGTATTGCCAACCGGCCACCATCAGGGCCGCATCGACGCTGTCGTCGTCGAGGGGAAGCCGCTGGTCCTGGTTCAGGTTCTGCAGCCAGTGGCGGTCGAGCCGCGGATTGGCAGCCAGTTCCTGGGCGTTCAGCCCGTGGCCGATCACCGCCTCGTAGGTGATGTCTTCAGGCAGGTGGCTCACCCAGCTGCTCATCAGGTCGAGCACCACAGCGCAGGGGGGAATGCGCTGGCGGTAGAGCTGGGTGAGCCGGCGCCGGAAGGCCCCATCGAGGTGCTGCACGAAGCGCGGCTCGGCGTAGAAGAGCGCGTCGTCGTCGCCATCCAGCTTGAAGCGCTCCGCGGGGCTGAGCACCGGCACCACTGCCGGCTCAGGGGCCTGGGGCCGCGCCGTGATCCGCCCCGGGGAGCGCCGATCGGCTGGCATCCGCTCAGGCCCCGCGGGCCGGCAGACCCATCAGCTGGGCCACGAAGTCTTCACTGAGCGAGGCCTGCAGCTGCCAGGCCTGCAGCAGGTTCTTGGCCACCTCCCGCAGTTCCTCGATGTCGTCGCAGGCATCGATGGCCCGGGCGTGGGCTTCGATGGCGAACTGGCGGCTGAGGGGAAGGGTTTCCACGGGGGTGCCTGCGGCGAGGCCAATGCTTCACATCACGTTACAAAGCAGGGGCGGCTTCTGGGGCCGGCTTGCGGTGGTGACCGCACCTCCGGCTGCCCTCAGGGGTTGCACCAGGGGCACTGGCCGGGGTCGGCGGCCCTCAACCCGTCCCGGCGCGGCCGCTGCTGGCGGTGACCACATCCGGGGCAGCCCCAGACCTCGACAGCGGTCAGTTCGGTGGGGCTGCCGCACCAGCCGCAGGGGAGCCCCGGCTGGGTGTCGACCATTCCCCAGCCCGGCCCGGCACAGCTCGGGCAGGGCGTGCGCAGGCGACGCACCAGGGCCACCCCCAGGCGACGGATCGAGCGCATCCGGGTGGGGTTGCGGTGGGCCCGCATGTCGGTTTCCAGCCACATCTGGCCGCGGGGATCGCTGCTGCGGCAGGCCTCCAGGGCGGCCGCCAGCGCAGCAGGGCTGCACAGATCTCTGTGCCACGGCCCCGCCGGGGCAGCGGCGGCGCGGGCGATCAGCCCATGGGCGGGAAAGCCCACCTGGCGCAGCCATGGGGAAGGGTCCTCCCCTGGCTCCAGATGCCTCTGGGCGTAGTTGGTGCGCCACTCCAGGCGCACCTCCACCACGCTGAGGTCGCGCTCGCGGTCGACGAACACCAGCAGCTCCTGACCCACCGCCAGCATCGGCACCGTCGGGTGGGGGCCGAAGCTGCCCTCACTGGCCAGCCCCAGCTTCAGGCCTGTGTGCTCCAGGCCGAGCAGGGCCTTGCGGCGGCAGGTGCTGAGGGCATCGCCCGGCCGTTCCACCTCACCGCTGAAGGTGCCCAGGGCATTGGTGTCGCAGGGGCTCACCTGCAGGCAGGCGCCCAGGCCCAGGGCCAACGGCCGGGCCAGGGCACGCTCCTTGCCATGCAGGGTGGTGAGGCAGATCCGCCGCCCCGCGTAGGGGGAGGCGGCAGGCACAGGCCCAACAGCCAACGGTTCAGGCCGGCAGCTCGGCGGTGGCCTCGTCTGATCCGGGTTCGGCCGGGATCACCAGGCGCAGCAGGATCGGCGCCAGGAAGGTGGTGCCGATCACCATCAGCAGGATGGCGGCCTCCAGGGCGGGGGTGAGGATGCCGGCCTGGCTGCCCAGGCCCAGGAAGATCAGGCCCACCTCGCCGC
>JBEDAU010000155.1:0-16091 GCA_041177605.1 Cyanobacteriota bacterium
GCCTCGCGCACGATCTCGGCGGCCTCAGCGTTAATCAGCTCAACGGCGGCCAGGCGCAGGGCGGCCTGGTCGTAGTAGCCGGAGATGCGGTCGATGGCGTCGCGATCGAGATAGCGACCCAGCTGGTCGTAACGACCGATCAGGCCGGTGATGGCATCGCGCATGGCGTGAAGGTTCGACGCACCTGAGCCGGAACGTAGCACCTGCAAACCGCCAGATCCCTTGCCAGAGCCAGCATCTCGCGAAGTTGACAGAAACGGTTACGCGGCCTGTGCGCCGCTGTTCAGGACGCTTTTGGTTACAGCCGATACATAGGCTGCCCCTGCGGCTCCGTACCGTCCGCGCCGAGTCCGGTTCCAGGCCGGCGAACCCTTCAGCCTCCACCCGACCACGTCATGGCCAAGACCGCCCAGGACGTCCTCCGTCAGATCAAGGACGAGGGCATCGAGCTGATCGACCTCAAGTTTGTGGATCTCCACGGCAAGTGGCAGCACCTCACCGTGTGTGAGGACCTGATCGATGAAGCCGCCTTCACCGAGGGCGTGGCCTTCGACGGCTCCTCGATCCGCGGCTGGAAGGCGATCAACGAATCGGACATGGCGATGGTGCCCGATCCGAACACCGCCTGGATCGATCCCTTCTACAGCCACAAGACCCTCAGCCTGATCTGCTCGATCCAGGAGCCCCGCAGCGGCCAGCCCTACGCCCGCTGCCCCCGCGCCCTGGCCCAGAAGGCCCTCGGCTACCTGGCCTCCACCGGTCTGGCCGACACCGCCTACTTCGGCCCCGAGCCTGAGTTCTTCATCTTCGACGACGTTCGCTACAAGAGCACCAACGGCTCGAGCTTCTACGCCGTTGATTCGATCGAGGCCCCCTGGAACACCGATCGCATTGAGGAAGGCGGCAACCTCGCCAACAAGATCCAGCTGAAGGAGGGCTACTTCCCCGTTGCCCCCAACGACACCCTGCAGGACATCCGCAGCGAGATGCTGCTCACCATGGGCGCCCTAGGGGTGCCGATCGAGAAGCAGCACCACGAGGTGGCCACCGCCCAGCACGAACTCGGCATCAAGTTCGCCGAGCTGATCAGCGCGGCCGACAACGTGATGATCTACAAGTACGTGGTGCGCAACATTGCCAAGAAGTACGGCAAGACCGCCACGTTCATGCCCAAGCCGATCTTTGCCGACAACGGCAGCGGCATGCACGTGCACCAGAGCCTCTGGAAGGGCGGCCAGCCGCTGTTCTGGGGTGAAGGCACCTACGCCAACCTCTCCCAGACGGCCCGCTGGTACATCGGCGGCCTGCTCCGGCACGCCCCCAGCTTCCTGGCCTTAACCAATCCCACCACCAACAGCTACAAGCGGCTGGTGCCTGGCTTTGAAGCACCGGTGAACCTGGTGTATTCCCAGGGCAACCGCTCGGCGGCCGTGCGCATCCCGCTCACGGGGCCCAGCCCCAAGGCCAAGCGCCTGGAATTCCGCTCCGGCGACGCCCTCTCCAATCCCTACCTGGGCTTTGCCGCGATGCTGATGGCCGGCATCGACGGCATTCGCAACCAGATCGATCCGGGCGACGGCACCGACGTCGACCTGTTCGAACTGTCGGCCGAAGAGCTGGCGAGGATCTCCACCGTGCCGGCCTCGCTGAACGGCGCCCTGGAGGCCCTCGATGCCGACAAGGACTACCTGCTGGCCGGCGGCGTGTTCACCGAGGACTTCATCAACAACTGGATCGCCCTCAAATACGAGGAGGTGCAGCAGCTGCGCCAGCGACCCCACCCCCACGAGTTCGTGATGTACTACGACGCCTGAGTGGATGAGGCCTGAACCAGGTGTGCCGACCTGGACTCCGACGGACCCCGGCTCTGCCGGTGTCGTTCACTGGTGGCGCATCTGGGCGATCGCACTGTCGTGCAGGTGCTTGGCGTGGGCCTGGCGCACCGCCCAGGCCTGCAACTGGTGCACGGCGTCGCCGGCCGGGTTGAGGTCGTGGTGACGGGTGATCTGGGCAAGTTCGGCGGCATGGCGGCGGCGCTCGCGCTGGTGCTGCTCGGCCCAGGTGAGGAACTCACGGTCCGGGCCCGGCTGGCGCGCGGCGTTGGCGGGGAGGGGGACGGCGGCCATGGGGCATCTCCTGCTGATCTCCATGGCTTCACTCTGGCCACCCCGCCGTGGCCCGTGCTGCTCAACCGTACGGGCCTTCACAGCTCTTAGCCCCCCATGCAGCTGGGTGCTCGCAGTGGCCGGGGCGATCCGCTGGAATAGAACCTCGTATCTGGCCGCCCATGTCCGATCAGCTCACCAAGCTGGCCTACCAGACCCTGCAGCAGGGCAAAGGGTTGCTCGGGCTGGTGCACAAGGAGGCCAGCACGCGGCTGATGGCCCTGATGGCACCTGCGGGCACGCCCCGGACCGAGCCTGTGCCACCGGAGCTGCTGGGCCGGTTGAAGACCGCCATGGATGCCCTGCACGAGCGCGACTGGCAGGAGGCGGAACAGGGCCTCTATCCCCCTTCGCTGCTGTTCGATGCCCCCTGGCTCGACTGGGCCAGCCGCTATCCGCTGGTGTGGCTCGACATGCCCGCCACCTGGAACCGCCGCAGTGAACGCAATGTGCGCGATCTTCCCCAGGACGTGGACCCGGCCGCCTACCCCGACTACTACCTGCAGAACTTCCACCACCAGACCGATGGCTACCTGAGCGACCACTCGGCCGCCCTCTACGACCTGCAGGTGGAGATCCTGTTCAACGGCACCGCCGATCCGATGCGGCGCCGGGTCCTGGCACCCCTGCTGCGGGGATTGCGACGTTTCGGGGAGCGGCCGGCCAGCGCCCTGCGGGTGCTGGATGTGGCCACCGGCACCGGTCGCACCCTGCGGCAGATCCGGGGGGCCCTGGCCAAGGCCCAGCTGGTCGGTCTCGACCTCTCCCACGCCTACCTGCGCCAGGCCAACCGCTGGCTGGGCGAACTGCCCGGGGAATTGCCCCAGCTGGTTCAGGGCAACGGCGAGGCCATGCCGTTCGCCGAGGGCAGCTTCCAGGGAGTGAGCTGCGTGTTTCTGCTGCACGAACTACCCGGAGAGGCCCGTCAGAACGTGCTGAACGACTGTTTCCGCGTGCTTGAACCCGGCGGCGTGCTGGTGCTGGCCGACTCGATCCAGCTGGCCGACTCACCCCAGTTCGCCACCGCGATGGAAAACTTCCGCCGCGTGTTCCACGAGCCCTACTACCGCGACTACATCAGCGACGACATCAGTGGTCGCCTGCAGGCTGCGGGATTCGAGGCCATCACGGCCGAATCCCACTTCATGACCCGGGTCTGGGCCGCCCGCAAGCCCCTGCAGGCCAGCTGAGTCAGCGCCGCAGCCAGAGGGCCAGCAACAGTCCCAGCCCACCCCAGCGCAGGCCCCGCCACAGCAGCACATCGGCCCGCAGCGGGGGCGCCAGCACCGGTGGCAGGGGATCCAGCAGGCGCTGGGTCACGGCCAGCCGCTGGCGCTGGCGGCGCTGCACCACCCCGCTGCTGCGGGCCGGATCCAGGGCCTGACTGAGCAGACCATCGAGCAGGTGGAGCAGGCGAAACGGGCGCTGGCGGGGAAAACGGTCGGGCGCCATGGCCGGCGGCTCGGGCAGATCACCCGACAGGATGGCTGCTGGCAGTGATCCCCGTCCAGGGCACGATCCGGTGCAGCAGGCTTCTCCCGCTTTGTCCCCCTCCCCCGCGCAGAACTCAACTGCGGCGACTGCCGCTGCCGGCACTGCCGGCCCATCGCGAGGCTGGCCCGCCGGGGCGGCGGAGCAGGCGGTGGGCCTGCAGCGCCTGCTGGCGATCGCCGATCGGGACTGGCACGCCCTCAAGAGCCAGCGCCCGCGGCGGGCGGCGGAGCAGCTGGCTGCTGCCCTGGTGCAGCTGCTGCAGGCCGACGACCCCCGCCAGGCCGAAGCCGGTGCCGGGCGGCAGCAGGCCATCGCCCTGGTGGAACATGCCCTGGGCTGGCTGAAGGCTGAACTCAGTGATCCGGGCTGCCCCCAGCACGGCCCAGGGCCAGGCGGGCCGAAGCCAGACTGATCACCCCGTTGTTGGCCATGGGCGAACGGCGCTGGCGACGAAACGCCAGCTGCAGGCGATTGCCCCGGCCGCTCCAGCGCACGTCGTCGAAGCAGTGGTGGATCAGGAACAGCCCCCGACCGCCCAGGGCATCCAGCCGCTCAGGCAGGCAGCTGGTGCGCGCCTGGGGCGGCACCCCGGGGCCCTCGTCCTGCACCTGCCAGATCAGCCAGTGGGGGGATTCGATCCGCCGGACCCGCAGGCATTTGGCCGGGTCACAGCCATTGCCATGGCGCACCGCATTGACCAGCGCCTCCTGCAGGCCCAGCTGCAAGTGGGCCTGGGTCTCCAGGCAGGCGATCGGTTCGAGCAACAGCTCCAGCAGCGGCGCGAGCTGCAGGGTGGAGGGCGTGATGAAATCTGACCAGCGCAGGGCCATCGGGCCGGTTCCGCGGGTACCGGTTTGACCCTACGCCGCCACCAGCCACCATGCCCGCATCGGGCTCAGGCGTTGATGCGCTGTTGCAAGGCGGGGTGCTGGAGCAGGGCATCCATCAGCCGCACCCCCCGCAGCTGGTTGACCAGGGGCATATGGCCCTCGGGGGCATCCAGGCTCCACTGGAAGCCGCCCGGATAGCGCGTCCAGACCCCACCGGTCTTCCAGGCCAGTTTCGGCCAGAGCTGATCCCAACGGCCATTGCAGGCGCGGAGCAGGCGGCCCTGCACCGAGAAGCCGAAGCGCCCGCGCGAGTAGCAGACCCAGAGCCGATCCAGGCTCTCCAGATCGGCGCTGGCCATGGCCGGCACCTCGCTGTAGTACACGTAGCCGCGGCGCACCGCCTCCGGGCTGGCCAGTTCGCGCAGGATGGCACTGGTGAGCCGGTCGGCCGCCTCGAACTCCTGCAGCACCAGGTGGCGCTGCAGGGGTGCGTAGTCGACCCCCTGGGCCGAACTGGTGGCCAGCCAACCCTGCGGATAGCGCTCGAGAAAGGCCTGACGCTGCTCGCCCTCACCGGCCGCCAGCAGCTGGATCAGCACCCCCGCTGCCCAGTCGTCGCCCGTCGCATCAAGGGCGGCGATGTGGTCGAGGATCAGGGGCCGCAGCTCGGTGGCCCGCTGCTCCAGCTGGGGCAACAGGGTGCGGCGCTGGCGGGTGGCGGCCGCCTGGAAGCGCTGCAGCAGGTCTTGGGGACTGGCGGTGGCGGTGACCGGTGTACCGGAAAGCATGGACGGCCGTGCCTGATCGTGAGCCAGCGTGGGCCCACTATGTCAGCTGGGACCGGCGGCAGGCGATGGAAGCAGCAGGGCAGCGGGGCGTGCAGGAGGTGGAGATCGGGGCTTTCCTGACCTGCGGCGGTCCGATCCTGGACGTGCGCAGCCCGGCGGAATTCGCCCAGGGCCACATCCCCGGGGCCCTCAACCTGCCCCTGTTCAGTGACGCGGAGCGGGCCGCCGTGGGCACGGCCTACAAGCACCAAGGTCGTCGCCAGGCGGTGCAGCTGGGGCTGATGGCGGTCGGGCCCCGCCTCGCCGCCATGGCTACGGAGCTGCAGCGGCTGGCGGTCGACGGCGACCTGCGGATCCACTGCTGGCGGGGCGGCCTGCGCTCCCGCAGCGTGGCCTGGCTGGCGAGCCTGCAGCAGCTGCCGGTCACCCTGCTGGCCGGGGGCTACAAGGCCTACCGGCGCTGGGCCCTGGCACGGGTGAGCGAGCCCTGGCCGCTGCTGGTGCTCGGGGGCCGCACCGGCACCGGCAAAACCGAACTGCTGCTGGAGCTGGAGCGCCGCGGCAGGGCCGTGGTGGATCTCGAGGGCCTGGCCAACCACCGCGGCAGCAGTTTCGGCGGCCTGGGCCTGGGGGAGCAGCCCAGCACCGAGCACTTTGAGAATCGCCTGGCGCTGCGGCTGGAGCAGCTGCGGGGGCAGGGGCCGATCTGGGTGGAGGCCGAAAGTGCCCAGGTGGGTCGCTGCCGCATCCCCGCTCCGTTCTGGCAGCGGATGCGAGCCGCGCCGGTGGTGGAGATCGAACGGCCGCTGGAGACCCGGGTGAGCCAGCTGGTGGAGGTGTATGGCTGCCAGGGCCAGCAGCCGCTGCGGCTGGCCACCGAGCGGATCGCCCGCCGCCTGGGCCCCCAGCGCACCGCCGCCGCCCTGGCGGCGATCGACTGCGGCGACTGGGCGGGCGCCTGCCGTCAGATGCTCGACTACTACGACCGCTGCTACGACCACGACCTCAGCAGCCGCGATCAGCCGCCCCTGCGGCGGCTGCAGCTGGGCACCGCCGGGCTCCACGCGGCGGCCGAGCTGCTGCTGGGCGCAGTGGCCGACCACGCCTAGGATCCCCTTTTCAACGCGACAGCATGGGCGCCGCCATTCAGTTCTTCCGTGGCGTGGATGAACCTGTCGTGCCCGACATCCGCCTGACCCGCTCACGTGACGGGCGCACCGGCCAGGCGATGTTCGTGTTCGAGGAACCGGATGCCCTCGCCCCCGAGACCATGGGCGACATCACCGGCATGTTCATGGTGGATGAGGAGGGCGAGCTGGTGACGCGGGAGGTGAAGGCCCGCTTCGTGAATGGCAAGGCCAGCGCCCTGGAAGCCACCTACACCTGGAAGAGCCTCGACGACTTCGAGCGGTTCATGCGCTTCGCCCAGCGCTATGCCGACAGCCACGAGCTCGGCTTCTCCGGCAGCGAGGGCGAGGCCGGCGGCGACACCAGCGAGGACTGAGCCTTGCGCTTCGGCCAGTGGCTGGGACTGCTTGCACTGCTGGCGGCGCTGGTGCTGCTCTGGAGCCTGCGCCAGAGCCTGTTGCACCTGTTCGCCGCCGTGGTGCTGGCCATGGCACTCTGCACCCTGGTGGGCTGGGTGCGGCGGCGGCTCGGCTGCGGCCGTCCGCTGGCACTGCTGCTGAGCCTGGCGCTGCTGCTGGTGGTGCTGCTGGTGATTGGCACGGCGGTGATTCCGCCGTTCGTGGACCAGTTCGCTGAACTCCTGCAGAAGCTGCCGGCGGCGGCGGCCACCCTGCTGGACCTGGTGCGCGGCGCCATGGCCAGCGCCACCCAGATGCTCTACGGCAGCCGGCAGGAGAGCCTCGGCTGGCTGCGCGACGGCCTGCTGGCCAGTGGGGGCAATGCCTCCAACCTCGGTGGCGGCGCCCTGCGGCTGCTGGGCCTGGCCGGCGGAGTAGGCACCGGCCTGCTGCAGCTCGTCTTCGTGATCGCGGTGGCACTGATGGTGGCGGCCCAGCCCCAGGCCTACCGGGAAGTGGTGGTGCTGCTGGTGCCGTCGTTCTACCGGCGCCGCTTCCGCAGCGTGCTGCAGCTGTGCGGTGAGGCCCTCAGCGCCTGGATGGTGGGCGTACTGATCAGCTCCCTGTGCGTGGGCGTGCTGGCGGCGATCGGCCTGTCGCTGCTGGGGGTGAAGCTGGTGGCGGCCAATGCTCTGCTGGCAGGTCTGCTGAATGTGATCCCCAACGTGGGGCCGACCCTGAGCACCGTCTTCCCGATGTCGGTGGCCCTGCTGGAGTCGCCCTGGAAGTCGGTGGCCGTGCTGCTGCTCTACGTGGCGGTGCAGAACCTGGAGAGCTATGTGATCACCCCGTCAGTGATGCACCACCAGCTGCGGCTGCTGCCGGGGCTCACCCTGTCGGCCCAGCTGCTGTTCACCGTGGTGTTCGGACCGCTGGGTCTGCTGATGGCCCTGCCCCTGGCGGTGTGCCTGCAGGTGCTGGTGCGCGAGGTGCTGATCCACGACGTGCTCGATCCCTGGAAACGGCAGCGATGAACAGCCGCACCCTGCTGGGGGCCCTGGCCCTGGTGGTGCTTGGGCTGCTGGCCTGGGAGCTGCGCTGGGTGCTGCTGGTGCTGTTCGGCGCGGTGGTGCTCGCCGTCGCCCTCGACGTGCCGATCACGGCGGTGCGCAGCCGTCTGCCGCTCAATCGCCCGGCCACCCTGCTGCTGGTGCTGGCGGCCCTGGGGCTGCTGGGCGGCTGGCTGGTGCAGCAACTGCTGCCCGAACTGCTCGAGCAGATCGGCCAGCTGGTCGACCTGGTGCCGGTGCTGGCCCAGCGGCTGGCGTCGCTGAGCCGGGGCGTGAGCTGGCTGCCGGATCTGGAGAACCAGCTGATGGCCCTCGGCACCTGGGAACGCTTGCAGCCGCTGGGTGGGCAGCTGCTGGGCATGGCTGGCGGTGCTGCCAGCATCACCGTGCAGCTGCTGCTGATGGGCCTGCTGGCGATCCTGCTGGCCCTCGATCCCCGCAGCCACCAGCGGCTGGTGATCGCCCTCACCCCGGCGGTGTGGCGACCGGAGATGCGGCAGCTGCTGGCCGATTGCCGCGAGGCGCTGGGAGGCTGGCTGGCGGGGATGACGATCTCGGCGGTGAGCGTGTTTCTGCTCACCTGGGCCGGACTGGTGATCCTGCAGGTGCCCCTGGCCCTGCTCAGTGCCCTGGTGTGTGGCCTGCTCACCTTCGTTCCCACGGTGGGCCCCACCGCCGCCACGCTGCTGCCGGTGGCGGTGGCCCTGCTGATCTCGCCGGCCCGGATGCTGCAGGTGCTGGTGCTGCGGCTGGTGCTTCAGAACGTCGAGGCCTTCCTGCTCACGCCCCTGCTGCTCAGCCGCACGGTGAACCTGCTGCCAACCGTGGCCCTCACCGCCCAGTTGTGCCTCGGAGCCCTGCTGGGGCTGCCCGGAGTGTTGCTGGCTCTGCCGCTGGTGGTGGTGCTGCAGGTGATCTGCGAGACCGTGGTGGTGCAGCAGGTGATGGACCGTTGGACTCAGCGGTAACGCCGCAGCATCCACGGAGTGAACGCCAGCACGGCCACAGCCAGGGGGTGGCCGCTGAGGGCGAACCAGAGGGCGGAGAACGTGAACCGCTCGGCTAGCAGTTGCAGCTCAACACGCAGCTCCAGCAGGGCGAGCAGCCCCAGGAGCAGGGGCACCAGCGGCAAGCTTGAACGCCGCTTCATGGATGGAGCCGCCGGAGGGCCCATCAGCGGCGGGAGAGCACCGGCAGGAGGGTGGGCGCCACGCCGATGCTCGACCAGCTGCCCACGGCGATGCCGATGGTGAGGGCCACGGCAAACCAGAACAGGCTCGCACCACCGAACAGGATCAGGGCCAGCAGCGGCAGGAGGGTTGTCAGCGAGGTGTAGAGGGATCGGGTGAGGGTGGCATCCACCGCCACATCCACCTGATCGGTGAGCGGCAGGCTGGCCAGGTTGCTCTTCTGCTCACGGATGCGGTCGAAAACCACCACAGTGTCGGTGACCGAGTAGCCCGCCACGGTGATCAGCGACACCGCAAACAGGGAGTCGACCTCGATGCCGACCAGCAACCCCAGCCAGGCGAACACCCCGCAGGTGATCAGCACATCGTGGGCGAGGCAGAGCAGGGCCAGGAAGGCGAACAGCTTGTCGTAGCGGAAGGTGATGTACAGGGCGATCGCTGCGAAGCTCACCAGCAGCGACACCAGACTGCCCTGCAGGAGCTGGCTGCCCAGGGTGGGGCCGATGGTGTCGACCGCGGTGCCGTTGGGGTTGATCGGTCCCACCAGCGCCTGCACGGCCTGGAGAACCGCCTGGGTTTGATCGGGCTTGAGATCTGGGAGGCGCAGCACCACCGACTCGCCCTGGTCGAGCACCTGCACCGCCGCGCCGGAGAGGTTGGGGGCGCCACTGCCCTGCTCCGCTGGCAGGCTCAGGCGGCTGAGGCTGGCCTGGATCTGGGGAGCGGTGATCGGGTCGCAGCCGGCCGCGGAGCACTGGCGTTCGAGCTGGATCTGGGTGCCGCCGGTGAAGTCCAGACCGGGCTTGAGCGGGGAGCGGATGTCGGGATTCATCCAGCAGGCCGCCAGGCCGATCACGCTCAGCAGGCAGGCCAGGGCAGAGCCCAGCCAGGCGGTGCGGCGGTAGCGGCTGATCCGGAAGCGGGGGGCGGTGGTCATCAGGCGGCACTCCCAGGCAGCTGGGTTTCGGGCAGGAAATAGGTGGGGCGACGCAGGCCCTGATAGCTCATCAACAACCGCAGGATGGTGCGGGTGCAGGTGAGGGCGGTAAACAGGCTCAGCAACAGGCCGATCGCCAGGGTCACCGCAAAGCCCTTCACCAGGCCTGTACCCAGGGCAAAGAGGGCGGCACAGCTGATCAGGCCGGTCACGTGGCCATCAAGGATGGAGGAGAAGGCCAGGGAGAAGCCGGTGTCGATCGAGCGGATCAGGGTGTTGCCGGCGCGCAGCTCCTCCTTGACGCGCTCGAAGATCAGCACGTTGGCATCCACCGCCATGCCGATCGAGAGGATGAAACCGGCGATGCCCGGCAGGGTGAGGGTGACCGGAATCAGGGCGTAGATCGCCAGGTTGTAGAGCGCGTAGAGGCTGAGCGCCACGACCGAGACCAGTCCGGCCAGGCGATAGACGACCACCATGAATACGGCCACCAGGGCAAGGCCGGAGAGGGCGGCCACGAGGCTGCGGCGCACGTTTTCAGTGCCCAGGGTGGCGCCGATGGTGCGCTGTTCGATCACCTTGACCGGCAACGGCAGGGAGCCACCCCGAAGTTGCACCTCCAGGTCGCGAGCCTCCTCGGCGCTGAAGTTGCCGGTGATGCTGGCAGCCCCTCCGGTGATGCCGGCGGCCTGGAATTCCGGCCCCACGCTGGCCTCGCTGATCGAGCGGCCATCCAGCACGATCCCCAGCAGCCGACCGCTGCCGGCGATGCTCCTGGTGAGTTCAGCGAAGGCGCGGCCGCCCTCGGTGTTGAAGGAGAGGGTCACGTCCCAGCCACTGCCGCTCTGCTGCTGCTGCCGGCCGGCACTGGTGAGATCCTTGCCGGTGAGCCGGGCTGGCTCGTAGAGGGCCACCACCTTGCGGTTCACCGTGTCGAGCAACAGCTCCAGCTGCTCAGCCTCATCTGCCTCCGCCGGCACGGTCACCCCCAGCTGACCGAGGGCCCTGGCCAGTTCCTGAGCCCGGAACTCCGCCTGGGGGAGCTCAGCCTCTCCAGCGGGGACCGTTGCCGCGCGGGCCCGCTTCTGGTTGAGCACGGCCTGGGCCTGGCGCTTGAGCTTGAGCAGGCCCTGCATCTCCTGCTCCGTACCCGCTTTCTGGGCACGAAACTCAAGCAGAGCGGTGGTGCCGAGCACCTTGGCCGCCCGGCTGGGGTCCTGTTCACCGGGCAGCTGCAGCACCAGCTGGTCGCTGCCCACGGTCTGCAGGGTCGACTCCGAGACCCCGAGACCGTTGATGCGGCGATCGAGCACGTCCTTGACGGCCTCGAGTTGTTCCTGCTTGACCTGCTTAATCTCCCCACTCGGCATCACCTGCAGCGTGAGCTGGCTGCCGCCCTGCAGGTCGAGACCGAGCGGGGGGGGATAGTTGAGCACCAGTGCGCCGGCGGCGATCGCCAGCGCCAGGATCAGCGCGACCCACCCCTGTTGGCGTGCCATCTCAGATCTGCCCGGCTTTCAGAGCCTGGGCCGCCTCCACGATCTGGTGCGGCTGAATGATCGTCAGGTTCTCCAGCGTGCCGTTGTAAGGGGTGGGGATGTCCTGGGAGGAGAGACGCACCGGCCGGGCATCAAGATCATCGAAGCACTGCTCGGTGATCAGGGCCATCAGTTCGGCGCCGATGCCGCCGGTCTTCATGCACTCCTCCACGATCAGCACCCTGTGGGTCTTGCGGATCGAGGCCCGGATCGTGCCCATGTCGAAGGGCTTGAGGCTGATCAGGTCGATCAGCTCCACATCCACCCCCTCGGCCTCCAGCTGCTTCACGGCCTTGAGGCAATGGTGGCGCATGCGGGAGTAGGTGAGGATCGTCACATCCTGACCTTCGCGCACCACTTCGGCCTGATCGAGGGCGCAGATGTAATCCCCATCGGGAATCTCTTCGGAAAGGTTGTAGAGCAGCACGTGCTCAAAGAAAAGCACGGGATTGTTGTCACGGATGGCGGCCTTCATCAGCCCCTTGGCATTGGTGGGGGTGCTCACCGCCACGATCTTGATGCCGGGTACCGCGTGGAAGTAGGCCTCGAGGCGCTGGCTGTGCTCAGCCCCGAGCTGCCGCCCCACCCCGCCGGGACCACGCACCACGGCCGGAATGGTGTAGTTGCCGCCGCTCGTGTAGCGGAGCATCCCCATGTTGTTGGAGATCTGGTTGAAGGCCAGCAGCAGGAAGCCCATGTTCATGCCCTCCACGATCGGCCGCAGGCCGGTCATGGCCGCGCCCACCGCCATGCCGGTGAAGGCATTTTCGGCAATGGGGGTGTCGAGCACGCGCAACTCGCCGTACTTGTCGTACAGGTCCTTGGTCACCTTGTAGGAGCCGCCGTAGTGGCCCACGTCCTCCCCCATCACGCACACGTGGGGATCGCGGGCCATCTCCTCGTCGATGGCTTCGCGCAGGGCATTGAACAGCAGCGTTTCGGCCACGGCTGGGCGCTCTTCGTCGCCGGCCAACCTATCTCAGCTGAATCCAGGCGGCGGCCGCAGCGGCCAGTGGCGCTCAGCCGCCGGCCGCGAAGGTGCTGAGAATCAGCACGGAGAGCAGCATGCCCGGCAACAGCAGGGTGACGAGCAGGCTCAGATCGTGGGGAGTCATGGCTGGAGGTTAGGGGGATTCCTCCCCTGGATCAGGTGGCTGTGAGGAACCCGGCAACAGGCTGCGCAGGAACACCAGCGTGAGGCCGAGGGCGATGAAGCCGAAGCTGAAGGTGGCCAGAAAGGCGAGGCCCACGATCAGGGTCTTGAGGGCGGTGGCAATGCTCTGGGCGATGGCCGAGCTGTAGTGGGGCGGATGCAGGGCGTAATAGAGGGCCATGCGCTTGCTCAGACCCAGGCAGAGCCAGGAGAGCAGGCCGGCGGTGAGGGCCCCGGAGAGAAAGCTCAGCGGCCCCTTGCGCCGCTCGGGGGAGCTCACTGCTGGGGAGGCGGAGGCGGATGTCGTCGCGGATGTCGTCGCGGATGCCGTCGCCGATGCCGATGGCGATGCCGGCGCCGGGGAGCCGGTGGACCGGGAAAGGGGGGATGGGGGGTCGCTCACCAGTCCAGGCTGACACCCTGACGGCGCAGCAGACAGCACCAGCTCTCAAAGCCGCCGGCATCGAGCGCCTCGGCCAGCTGCTCCTGGGCCGCCAGCGCCCCCTCCAGATCGGCGAACAGGGCGAAAAGGCTGGGGCCTGAGCCGCTCATCGCCACCGCCAATGGCCCCTGGAGCTGGCGCAGCAGGGCCAGACCGTCCCGCACCGTGGCCTGCTCGGGCTCCACCACCGCCTGAAGGTCGTTGCGCAGGGGGGGCAGATCCCGCCCAGCGGCCAGGGCCGCCAGCAGGGGCGCCTGCCGCAGGGCCTGGCGGCGCTGCTCAAACTCGGCCTCCTCGGAGAGATAGAAATCCGACCGCTGCTCGCGGCAGCGGCCATAGGCCCAGGGGGTGCTGACACTGGCCCCGGGGTGCTTGAGCAGCAACACGGCCATCCCATCGGCCGGCGGGGCGGCCACCGGTTCGAGCCGTTCGCCGCGCCCGAAGCACTGCTGGGTGCCCCCATCGAGGCAGAAGGGCATGTCGGAGCCGAGTTCGGCCGCCAGCGCCGCCAGCTGGTCGGGGCTGAACCCCAGGCCCCACAGGGCGTTCAGACCCACCAGGGCGGCGGCACCATCACTGGAGCCACCGGCCAGGCCGGCACCGATCGGGATGCGCTTGCGCAGGTGGATGTGGGCGCCGAGCTCCGGCAGGCCGCAGCGGGCCCGCAGCAGCTCGGCAGCCCGCACGATCAGGTTGGAGCCGTCGATGGGCAGGCCGGGGCGATCACAGCTGAGGCGGATGCGGGCATCGGCGCTGGGCGCCAGCTCCAGGCCGTCGAGCAGGTCGATGCTCTGCATCACCATCGCCAGCTCGTGGAAGCCATCGGGCCGGAGGCCGAGCACTTCCAGGTGCAGGTTGATCTTGGCCGGGGCCCACACGGTCAGTTCAGCCATGGCGCTCAGGCGGTCGCTGCGGCACTGGGGGGATTCAAGCCGGCCGCCAGGGCCACCCAGGCCTGGGGCGGGAGCTCCTGGGGGCGCTGCTGCAGGCTGACCCCCGCCCGCTCCCCCAGGGCAACCAGCTGGTCGGCCGGTGCCAGACCCTTGAGGCTATTGCCCAGCATCTTGCGCCGGGCGGCAAAGCAGCGGCGCAGCAGCTGCTCCACGCCCCGGGCCAGTTCGGGCGCCAGGCGGCGCTCGGCCGGCCAGGGGTCGAGGGCGATCACCTCGCTCATCACCTTGGGCGGGGGGGTGAAACAGCGGGGCGGCACCTGGCACACCGTGCGGCAGTCGGCCAGCAGCTGCATCCGCACACTGAGGGCGGAGTAGGCACTGCTGCCCGGCTGGCTGCGGATGCGTTCCCCCACCTCCTGCTGCACAAGCAGCACCAGCCGCTGGTAAGGGGGATCAACGGGCCGATCCAGCCGGCCCACCAGCCGCTCCAGCAGCGGGCCCGTGATGTTGTAAGGGATGTTGGCCACCACCTTGGTGGCGGCGGGCAGGGGCAGGGCCAGGGCGTCCCCCTCCAGCAGGGTGAAGCGGGGATCGGCGCCGAAGCGCTGATGCAGCCCGGCGATCAGGTCGCGGTCGAGCTCCACCGCCGCCAGGGCAGCCAGCGGCGCAGCCAGCAGGCGCTGGGTGAGGGCGCCCCGACCCGGCCCGATCTCCAGCACCCGGTCGGCCGCCGTGAGACCGGCGGCGGCCGTGATCCGATCCAGCACGCCGGCATCCACCAGCCAGTGCTGGCCGAAGCGCTTGCGGGCCCGATGGCCACTAAACCCCATGCTCCCCCATGCCCCGGTCGCCGATCCCCACAGATTGCCTGGCGGCGCTACCAAGGGTGCAGCGGCAGGGTTGCACCCTTGGCTTCACCCCCTTCCCGGCGCTGGAGCCGAGGCGGTGCGATCCGGCTGGCCGCCCTGCTGCTGGGCCTCGGCGCCGGCCTCCCGGCGGCCTGGGCGGGGAGCATCACCGCCTCCTCGATCTGGGACCGCGACAACGCCCTGCAACGGGCTCGCCGGCAACTGCCCGCCGGCGCCGTGATCACGCGGGAGCGCTGCCAGGAGGTGGAGGTGGGCGTGGGCAACATCCGCTATCTCTGCACGGTGGAGTTCAGCCCGACGCCTCCAGGCGAATCCAGCGCACCGGCGCCTTAACCGGTGGCAGGGGCACCAGGGCCAGCACCAGCTCCACCCTGGCCTCGGCCCACTGGGGCTGGTCGGCCAGCCAGCAGTGCCAGCTCTGCTGCAGCCGCAACCGCTTGCGCCGCTGCAGCGCGCCGCGCCCCCAGCTGTCGGGCCCGCAGCGGCGCCGTGCCTTCACCTCCACCACCAGAATGCGGGGCGGGTGCTGGGCCTTGAGCAGCACCAGGTCGAGTTCGCCCCAGCGGCAGTGCCACTGGCGGGCCAGCAGCTGCCAGCCGCTCTGGCGCAGCAGCCGCAGGGCCCGCTGCTCGGCCCAGTCGCCCTCTCGGCGTGCGGCGGTGCGGGGCATGGTGGGCGGCAGGGCTGGCAGCAGGGTTCCCACCGGGGCCCGGGCCTGCCGGGGCGATGGTCCGGCCAGCTCCCCCTAGGCTGGGCCGACTGCACTCGGGCCATGAACTTCCGGCGACGCCTGCTGCTGCTGCCGCTGCTGGCGCTGGTGGCCCTGGCCTGGCTGGTGCCGGCGGCGCCTGCAGCGGCAGCGGTGGATGTGGCCAAGCAGGTGCTGATCGGTGCCGACTACCACGGCCAGGACCTGCGCGGTGCCACCTTCAACCTCACCAACCTGCGCGACGCCAACCTCTCCGGCGCTGACCTGCAGGGGGCCAGCCTGTTCGGCGCCAAGCTGCAGGATGCCGACCTGAGCAACACCAACCTGCGGGAGGCCACCCTCGATTCGGCCGTGTTCGACGGCACCGACCTGCGCAACGCGGTGCTGGAGGACGCCTTTGCCTTCAACACCAAGTTCTTCGGTGACCTGAAGATCGAGGGTGCCGACTTCACCAACGTGCCCCTGCGCGGCGACGCTCTCAAGACGC
>JBEDAU010000156.1:0-3669 GCA_041177605.1 Cyanobacteriota bacterium
GGCGGCCGCCAGGTTGGCGCGGCAGCGCTGCTCCGGGATCAGGGGTGGCTGCCGCGAGGGCTGATCCAAGCCGGAGCGCTCCAGGATGGGAAGCCATCCTGCCCGTGCCGTGAGCACCAACCCCGCCGGAGCCACCCCCACGGAAGCCGGCCCCGAACCGGCCCCTCCTCCGGGCCTGAACCCCGGCGCCCCCGGCGACAGCGGTGGGGGCTGGCCGCAGCAGCTGCGACGCCAGCTGCTGCCCCTGCTGGCCTGGGTGGCGCTGGCCCTGGTGCTGCGCTGGGCGGTGCTGGAGCCCCGCTGGATCCCGTCGGGCTCGATGCTGCCCAACCTGCAGATCAACGACCGGGTGCTGGTGGAGAAGCTGCGGGTGCGGCTGCACCGGCCCCTGCCCCTGGGGGCGGTGGTGGTGTTCCATCCACCGGTGGCCCTGGTGCAGGCGGGGTACGACCCCTCGGCGGCCCTGATCAAGCGGGTGGTGGCCCGGGGCGGCGATCGGGTGGAAGTGCGCGAGGGACGGCTGTGGCGCAACGGCCAGCCCGTGCAGCCCGACTGGGCGGCGGCGCCGATGGACTACGCCCTGCAGCCCTTCACCGTGCCGCAGGGGCAGCTGCTGGTGCTGGGCGACAACCGCAACGCCAGCCTCGATTCCCACCTCTGGGGTCCCCTGCCGGAGCGGGCCGTGATCGGCACCGCCGTGCTGCGCTACTGGCCGCTGCAGCGGTTCGGGCCGATTCGGTTCTCCCCCCCGTCACTCCCCCTGGGGAGAGCGGAACAGCTGGGGTAGGGTGCAGGTCGTGACCCAGAGCACACGGGCGATGTTCAACCCGGAGTTCCTGACGAGCGACAACGAAGCGATCAGCGCCAATGCCCTGATCCAGTACCTCCAGGACCAGTCGCCGGATGTGCTGCAGCGTGTCGCCCGCTCGGCCAGCCCTGACATTCAGGACATCATCCGCCACAACGTGCAGGGCCTGCTGGGCATGCTCCCCGGCGAGCAGTTCGACGTGAAGATCCAGACCAGCCGCGACAACCTGGCCGGGCTGCTGGCCTCCGCCATGATGACGGGTTACTTCCTGCGCCAGATGGAGCAGCGCATGGAGCTGGAGACCTCCCTGCTCGGCTGCGGCGACAGCGATGCAGCCGACCCGGGCCCGCTGCGGCTCTGACATTCCGGCGGACCTGAGCCCTCAGCCCTGGGGCACTTCCGGCACCACGCCGAGCCGCAACAGCAGGCGATCGAGGCTGGCGAGATAGGCCCAGCTGCGCTGATCCGGCGCCCAGGGCCGCGCTTCCAGCGCCACCACCAGCTGCCGCAACTGCTCCGGGGAGCAGGCCAGTGGGGCGTCGTAGTGGGCCGGCACCAGCCAGCGGATTCCCTCCAGGGCCGCCAGCTGGCCGAGCCAGCTGAGCAGGGCAGCCCTGGCCCGGGGAAACACCAGCCGCTCCAGCACCGGCGCCACCTGGGCCTGGGGAGCCCCGCCGGGCACCAGCTGGCTGAACTCCTCCCGCCAGTCGCTCTGCCAGCGAAAGGGGTAGAGCCCGAAGTAGGTGCGGGCCGAGCGCAGGCCGGGCCGCAGGGCCTGCTGCAGCACCTCCCGCCAGGGGGGCACCACCAGTCGGTCGGGACGCAGGTAGGAGGCGAACAGCACCAGGCGCTGCCAGCCGATGCGGCGCTGCTCGGGCGTGTCGGCCAGGGGCTGGTCGCCGCGGTCGCGGGCGTGGAAGAGCAGGGGGGTGGGATCGGCGTCAAACAGGGCCGGCGGATCGGCCGGGATCCCCACCAGGGCATCGGTGATCAGCAGACTGCCGCTGCTGCGGTGCAGGCAGGCGACCTCCATGAAGGTGCCCAGGCCCAGGTCCAAGGGCCCCAGCGGCACCCAGTCCAGTTCGTCGGCGTGGGGCAGACCGTGCTCAAACAGCACCCGGGTGCGCCCCGTCGGGAACCCCAGCCAGGCCGGCGGCAGGGGCAGCGGAAAGCTCCACTGCCGGGGTGCCACCCAGACCTCGGCGGCCGGAAAGGCCCGGGCCATGGCCGGCACCGGCAGCTTGTGCTCCAGGCCCGAGGCGGTGGGCAGCACGATCGTGCGCACCGGGCCATACCGCTCGACCAACTCGGCCAGGAAGCGGCGCACCTCGGCGGTGGGAGCCACCGGCGCGTAGAGCAGCAGGCCCTGACGCAGCCGCACCACGGTCATGCGGATCGGCACCGCCACATAGAACACGCCCTGGAGCTGCTCCACGCTCCACACCTGGCCGGGGATCAGCTCCCGCAGCAGGGAGCGCCGGCGGCCGTAGGGGTAGAGGGGCAGCAGCGGCCACCAGGGCCAGGCCTGGTCACGGTTGAAGGGGGCGGAACGCAACGCAGTGCTCACCTCAGGACAGCAGCACCAGGCTCAGGCTCATCACAACCATGCCGGCAATGACGCCCGCAATCATCTGATGGTGCGTGCCGTAGCGCTGGGCTGCCGGCAGGAGCTCATCGAGGCAGATGTAGACCATCACCCCACCGACCCCGGCGAAAATGCCCCCCATCACAACCGGGCTCATCAGGGAGCGGAGCAAGGTGTAGCCGAGCATCGCCCCCAGGGGCTCGGCCAGGCCTGAAGCAAACGAGAGCCAGAAGGCCTGGCTGCGATTGCCGGTGGCGTAATGAATCGGGGCGGAAATCGCCAGGCCCTCGGGAATGTTGTGGATCGCGATGGCGATGGCGATTCCGATGCCCAGCCTGGGATTGCTCAGGGCTGCCAGAAACGTTGCCAGACCTTCCGGAAAGTTGTGAATGGCGATGGCCAGGGCGGAGAAGAGGCCCATGCGGAGCAGTCCCCGGCTTTCCTCCGGCGTGGTGGGCGCCCACTCCCGGCCACCCGCGCTGGGAAGAACCATGGCGTGGCTGGGCAGCAGCTGATCCAGGAGGGCCATCACGGCGATCCCCACAAAGAAGGCCAGCAGTGACCAGCCGTAGCCCACCCTCGTCCCCAGCTGAGACGCCAGGGCGAGACGGGCCTTGGGCAGGATCTCCACAAAGGAGACCTGGATCATCACGCCGGCCGAGAAGCTCAGGGACAGCGCCAGCAGCCGGGGGCTGAAGCTCCGGTTCAGCAAGCCCAGCAAGCTGCCGATACCGGTGGAGAGACCGGCAGCCAGGGTGAGCAGCAGGGCGAACTGAACGTGCTGTTCATGGGCCAGCAAGGGAAAGCGACAGCGATGGAGGGGTGCTCTGATGATCGCAGTCACCGCCCCCAGCCGAACCGCGGCACCCTGCCAAACAAAAGCCCCCGTCTGGCGGCGGGGGCTCCGGGGAGACCGTTACGAGGCATGGCCTGGTGCTTGGTCTGGTCTGGTCTGGTCTGATCAGCCAAGACTGAGCTCAGCTGGTCAGCCTGAGCCGGGCTGTTGGGCTCAGCTCAGCCAATCGCCGGGGCACGCAGCGCCACCGGGGTGGCTTCCGCAGCCGCCAGGTCGAGCGGGAAGTTGTGGGCGTTGCGCTCGTGCATCACTTCCATGCCCAGGTTGGCGCGGTTCAGCACGTCGGCCCAGGTGTTCAACACGCGACCCTGGGAATCCAGGATCGACTGGTTGAAGTTGAAGCCGTTCAGGTTGAAGGCCATGGTGCTGATGCCCATGGAGGTGAACCAGATCCCCACCACCGGCCAGGCACCGAGGAAG
>JBEDAU010000157.1:0-8475 GCA_041177605.1 Cyanobacteriota bacterium
CCCCGCCCCGGATCCCCCCTCCGGAGGCTGGGGCGGCCCGGGCACCCTAGAGCAACCTGCGGCCCGGGCACCAGATGCGCCTGTCGACCAGGTAGCTGCTGGGGCTGAGCTTGCGCTGGGCGGCGGCCAGCAGCTGATAGGCCTCGCGGCGGTCGTTCACCAGGATCACGGTGCGGATCCAGTTGTTGCAGCGGATCAGCGTGGCCCGTTGGCCCAGCAGCCGTTGCACGCGCCGCCCCTCCGCCTGCGCCTCCGGGAGGGTGGGATCCGCGGCCACGATCACCCCCCAGGAAAATCCGGTGTTCTGGGCCAGGCTCGCCGGCGACCCGGCGAGCAGCAGCGCCAGCAGGCCCGCCGCTGGAACGGAGCAGTTCATGGGTTGGCGGAGTTGGTGGCGAAAACGGTGATCGGCCCCGACCGCCCCTGCGGGGCGATGCCGCGCAGATCCCCCGGATGCAGGAGCCCGATCACGGCATGGCCACTGGCGGCCTTGCGGCAACCCGGCGTGGTCTCCACGGTGCTGAGGCTGCGGATCGGGAAGGTGCGGAAGGCCTCGGCGGGGGAGTCGGGGGTGGCGGCGATCGCCAGGGCCTGGATCAGCAGCGACGGATTCCTGCCCGCCGCCGCGGGGGCGAAGGTCTCCCCCACGGCGAAATCCTGGCGGTGATAACAGATGTGGATCTCCCCCTGCCGCACCCGGCTGGAGCTGAGCAGGGTGAGCGGAAAGCCGATCACCGACACGGGGCAATTGGCGCCAGCGCAGATCTGGGAGCGGATCTGCACCAGGGTTGGGTTGAAGAAATCGCGCTCGATCATCCGCTGCACCAGCCCAGCCAGCGGCGGAATCCCCTCCACGCTGTAGTCGGCCGGCAGGTAGCCGAAGGCAAACGGCTCCGCCGCTCGGCCCCGGCCGGGCCGCACCAGGATGTGGCGCCGGCCCTGATCCAGATCCAGATCCAGGGTCAGGGGCAGGGCCTCGAGCGTGCGCGGGCTGTCGGGTTTCGGCCACGACAGCACCGGCAGCACCTCATTGCCCCGCTTCAGCTTCAGGCTCCTCACCGGCCGGCCATCCCGGCCCAGCACCAGCACGTCCTCCAGGTCGGGATCGGAGCTGAGCTGATCCTTCTGCCACTCCATCAGGAAGTGGTTGATCACAAAGCTGAACACCAGCAGGCTCACGGAGGCGCCGCCCACCTGCACCGCCACCTTCTGACCCAGGCTCCAGTTGATGCGATCGCCTGCATCAACGCCGCCCAGGAAGTGATACACCATCAGGGCGATGCCGCTGCCCAGCAGCACCGAGGGAACGATCGGCGGCCAGCCCACGATCGCCAGCAGTCCCCCCAGCACATAGAACACCCCGATGCCGAGGGCCTTGCGGGTTTCCGGCGAGTCGGCCGCCATCGCCACGCCCCGTTGCTGCCTTCCCTCAATCTGTGCAACGTGCCGATTGGCACCAGCCCCCCTTCACGGTTTGTGATGGCGGCCGCCGCGGCGCTCAGCCCAGGTCGTGCTGCAGCAGGGTGAGGCCGCACACCAGCACCGACAGACCGCTCACCAGCACCGCCCGGTGCAGCTCCGGCTCACGCCACAGGCTGGGGTCGTGGCTGGCGCGCTCCAGCACCGAGAGGGTGAGGCGCAGCGTGACGCCGGCAGGGCGCGGAAAGGGCTGGGCTGGCTGCATGGTGGAGCCGCTTTGGGGCACTCAAGCGGCCGGTGGGACGGGGCGCAAGGCCGTTGCTACGCTCCGGCAAATCAGGGTCGGCAATGGGTTACAAGCGCGTTCTTCTCAAACTCAGCGGCGAGGCGCTGATGGGTGAGCAGGGCTACGGCATCGACCCGGCCATCGTGCAGTCGATCGCCAGCGACGTGGCGGCCTGCGTGGCCGACGGCACCCAGCTGGCCATCGTGGTGGGCGGCGGCAACATCTTCCGCGGCCTCAAGGGCAGCGCCGCCGGCATGGACCGGGCCACCGCCGACTACGTGGGCATGCTGGCCACGGTGATGAACGCCATCACCCTCCAGGACGGCCTCGAGCGCGCCGGCGTGCCCACCCGGGTGCAGAGCGCCATCTCGATGCAGGAGGTGGCCGAGCCCTACATCCGCCGCAAGGCGATCCGCCACATGGAGAAGGGCCGGGTGGTGATCTTCGCCGCCGGCACCGGCAACCCCTTCTTCACCACCGACACCACCGCCGCCCTGCGGGCGGCGGAGATCAACGCCGACGTGGTGTTCAAGGCCACCAAGGTGGATGGCGTCTACGACAAGGACCCCAACAAACACAGCGACGCCCGCCGCTACGAGAGCCTCTCGTTCCTGGAGGTGCTCAGCAGCGAGCTGGAGGTGATGGACGGCGCCGCCATCGCCCTCTGCAAGGACAACGCGATCCCCATCGTGGTGTTTGATCTGTTCGGCCCCGGCAACATCGGCCGGGCCGTGGCCGGTGAGCCGATCGGCACCCGCATTCACCCCTGACCCCAGCCCGCCATGGATCTCGAAGCCAGCATGCGCAAGTCGCTGGATGCCACCCAGCGCACCTTCAACACCATCCGCACCGGCCGGGCGAACCCTTCCCTGCTCGACAAGATCAGCGTCGACTACTACGGCGCCGAGACGCCGCTGAAATCGCTGGCCTCGCTCAGCACTCCCGACTCCCAGACGATCCAGATCCAGCCCTTCGACCAGGGGGCCATGGGTCTGATCGAGAAGGCGATCGCCATGAGCGACCTGGGCCTCACCTGCAACAACGACGGCAAGGTGATCCGCATCAACATCCCGCCGCTCACCGAAGACCGCCGCAAGGAGCTCTGCAAGCTGGCCTCCAAGTACGCCGAGGAGGGCAAGGTGGCGCTGCGCAACATCCGCCGCGACGCCATCGACAAGGTGAAAAGACAGGAGAAGGACGGCGACCTCTCCGAGGACCAGAGCCGCGACGCCCAGGACAAGGTGCAGAAGCTCACCGACAAGTTCATCGCCGAGCTGGAGAAGCACCTGGCTGAGAAGGAAGCCGAGATCCTCAAGGTGTGACCACCTGCTGGGATGTGATCGTGGTGGGGGCGGGGGCAGCCGGCAGCGCTGCCGCCTTCCATCTGGCCCGCTGCGGCCACCGGGTGCTGCTGCTCGAGCAGAGCCCCTTCCCACGCGCCAAGGCCTGTGGCGGTGGCATGGCCGCCTCGGTGCAGCGCCTCTTCCCCTTCGATCTCAGCCCCGCGGTGGATGCGGTGATCGAGCGGGTGCGGTTCAGCTGGTGCCTCGGGGATCCCGTGATCGCCGAGCTGCCCGGCGACGCCCCCTTCTGGATCGTGCGCCGCTCCGTGCTGGATGGGTTCCTGGCGGAGCAGGCGGTGGCGGCCGGGGTGGAGTTCCGCCCCGGCTGGCGGGTGGACTCGGCCCAGCCGCTCACGCCGGCCGCAGCGGGGGAGCCCCGCTGGCGGCTGCGGGCCACCGCCAGCACGGGTGAGACCGCCGGGCTGAGCTGCCGGGCCCTGGTGGTGGCCGATGGCTCCGAATCGGCCCTGGCCGCCCAGCTGGGCCTGGGGCCGGCCCAGCCCCAGTTCGCCAGCACCGTGTCGGTGGAGCTGGAGGGGGCCCGGCTCGAGCCCCACACCGCCTGGTTTGAGTTCGGCCTGGTGCGCCACGGCTTCTGCTGGGCCTTTCCCCGCCAGGGGGGCGCCAGCATCGGCGTGGGCAGCTTCATCGGTCGCCAGGGGGTGGAGGCGGAGGCGGTGCTGCAGCAGCTGTTGCCCGCCCTGGGCTGCGCCCCCCAGGCCGGCGAGCGGCGCCACAGCCGCCTGCGGATCTGGAGCGGCCACCATCCCCTGCACGGCCCTGGGGTGGTGGCGGTGGGCGATGCCGCCTCCCTCTGCGATCCCTTCCTGGCCGAGGGACTGCGGCCTGCTCTGATCAGCGGCTGCGAGGCCGCCGCCGGCCTCGATGGCTGGCTGCGCGGCGACGAGGCCGCCCTGGCCGGCTACTCCGCCCGGATGCGCGCCCGCTGGGGCGACTCGATGGCCTGGGGGAGGCGCATCGCCCAGGTGTTCTACCGGGTGCCGAAGGTGGGCTACCAGCTGGGCATCAAGCGGCCCACCGCCCCCCAGCGGATCGCCCAGATCCTCTCCGGTGAGATGGGCTACGGCGACATCGCCCAGCGGGTGATCCGGCGGCTGCTGTTCCAGCGCGGCTAGCCCGCCACCCGGCTCAGAGCTTGGTGCAGTCCTTGAGCTGGCGCAGCCGCTGGTCGATCGAGCCCAGCAGCTCGATCGCGAACATCGGCGCCTCCTGCACCGCAAACAGGAACTTCTCCCGGTTCATCACCAGCAGCCTGCAGGCGGTGAGGGCCCGGGCGTTGCCGTAGCGGCGGTGCTCGCTGGTCACCAGCGCCCCGGCCCCGAACACATCGCCCTCGCGGATCTGCTCGTGGCCCTGGTCGCCGTTCCAGCTCAGTTCCACCGTGCCCTCCAGCAGGCCGAACATGCAGTCGCCCACCTCGCCCGAGCGGAAGATCACCTCCCCGGGCTCCACCGTGATCACCTCCCCGGTGCTGGCCAGGGCGCGCATGGTGTCGAGGGCGTTCACGGAGGCGCGATCACGGCTGGGGAGCCCCAGTGTGACCCACGGAGATCAAGGGGCGATTAAGGGCGGGCCAGGGCCAGGGCCGCCCCCAGGCCCCCCTGCACGTCCTGGGGTGCCAGGCGCCCGTCCTTGTCGGTGTCGAGGGCGTCGAACACCGCATCGCTGCCCAGCCACTCCTCGCGGGTGATGCAGCCGTCACCGTCGAGGTCGTTGAGCAGGAAGATCTCCTGCACCGCGTGGGTGAAGGCGGCCCCACCCTCCAGTTCGGCCAGCCGGTGGGCGAGCTGGGCCTCCAGCATCTCGATCGCCTTGCAGAAGCCGCGGATGCCCTCATCGAGCTTCTCGGTGGCCATCGGATCGGCCGCCAGCATCGCGCGGAAGTGGGGCTCATCGAGGTGGATCTGGGCCTCGGTGGGGCCGGGATCGAAGGCGTTGAGCTTGCGCTCCAGCTGCCCCTCGGTGCTGCGCAGCTCATCCAGCAGGGCCGGCGAGATCGTGAGCAGGTCGCAGCCGGCCAGCTCGATGATCTCCTCGGCATTGCGGAAGCTGGCCCCCATCACCTCGGTCTTGTAGCCGTAGGTCTTGAAGTAGTTGAAGATCTGGGTCACCGACACCACGCCCGGATCCTCCGGCCCCGGATAGCTGGCGCGGCCGGTGCTCTTCTTGTACCAGTCGAGGATGCGCCCCACGAACGGGGAGATCAGGGTGACGCCCGCCTCGGCGCAGGCCACCGCCTGGGCGAAGCCGAACAGCAGGGTGAGGTTGCAGTGGATGCCCTCGCGCTCCAGCTGCTCGGCGGCGCGGATGCCCTCCCAGGTGGAGGCGATCTTGATCAGCACCCGATCGCGGCCGATGCCCGCCTGGCGGTAGAGGCCCACCAGCTTGCGGGCCTTGGTGATGGTGGCCTCGGTGTTGTAGCTCAGCCGGGCATCCACCTCGGTGGACACGCGCCCCGGCACGATCTTGAGGATCTCCTTGCCGAAGGTCACACAGATCTCATCGAGCGCCTCCCGCACCACCTCCTCAGCCCGGGCGCCGGCACCGCACACCTCCCGCGACTCCCGCAGGGAACGGTCGATCAGTTCCTGGTAGGCCGGGATCTGGGCCGCCGCCAGGATCAACGACGGGTTGGTGGTGGCATCACGGGGGGTGAACTGCCGGATCGCGTCGATGTCACCGGTGTCGGCCACCACCACGGTCATGGCGGCGAGCTGGTCGAGGAGATTGGCCATGCAGGAGGGCGCTAGGGCGGAGGCCGAAGTGAAAGCAGGCTAGCCAGGGGCCTCGAACGGCACCTCGCGGCGCCTTCCGATCCTTGAGGGAACCCCAACACGCGAGGGAACCCCGGCAGGGCGGGGCCAGGCGTTCAGCCGCCGGGGGCCGGCCGGCGGCTGCGGGCGATCGGCTCGGTGGGGGGGATGCGTTCCAGCACCAGCAGGGCATCGATGATCTGGCGGGCCACCGGGGCGGCCACCGTGGAGCCGTAGGCGTTGCCCCCCTTGGGCTCGTCGACCACCACCAGCACCACGTAGCGGGGATCGTTGATCGGCAGGTGCCCCACGAAGCTGGTGATCAGGGCGCCGGGGATGTACACCCCCCGCTCGGCCTTCTGGGCCGTGCCGGTCTTGCCGCCGATCCGGTAGCCGGGCACGGCGATGCCCAGGCTCTTGCTGTGCTTCACCACCTTCTCCATCCAGCCCATCACCGTGCGGGTGACCTGCGGATCGAGCATCGGCACCCCCTCGGTGCCGCCACCGCCGGCCAGGGCATCGCCGGAACGCAGGCCCCGGGTGATGTGGGGGCTCACCAGCCGGCCGCCGTTGGCCAGCATGGCGTGCAGCTGCACCAGCTTGAGCGGCGTCAGCGAGAAGCCCTGGCCGAAGGCGGCCACCGCCGGCTCGATCGCATGGCCAGTGAAGGCAGCGCGGCTCTTGAGCTCCCCCGCCACGGCGCCGGGCAGATCGGTGTCGATCGGATCGCCGATGCCGAGCCGGTTGAGCCAGCCCCAGAAGCGATCGCGCGGGATCCGGGCCATCGCCTGCACCATCGCCACGTTGCTCGACACCTGAAGCACGGTGGGGAAGTCGATCAGGCCATTGGCCTTGCGGTCGTGGTTGTAGATCGGCCAGCCGCCGATGGTGAGCTGGCCGGTGTCCGACACCTGGCCGCCGGGTTCGATCGCCTTCTCCTGCAGGGCCAGGGCCAGGTTGATCGGCTTGAAGGTGGAGCCGGGCTCGTAGAGATCCTGCACCGACCACTCTCGGAACAGCCCCGGGTTGAAATCCCAGAAGCGGTTTGGGTTGTAGGTGGGGGTGGAGGCGAGCGCCAGCATCTCGCCGTTGCGCACGTCCATCACCAGGGCCGCGGCCCGCTTGGCATTCCACTTGCGCACCTGGGCCGCCAGGGCCTGCTGGGCCACCTGCTGGAGCCGCGAATCCAGGGTGAGCTGCAGCCGCAGGTCGTCGCTGTAGAGCGAGCCGGCCTGCAGCCCCTCCGGCAGGGGGGTGCCATCGGCGCCGCGCCGCATGCTCAGGGTGGTCTCCTGGCGCCGCAGCTCACTGTCGCGGCTCTGCTCGAGACCCGCCTGGGGCACCCGCTCCAGGTTGAGGAAGCCCACCACGTTGGCGAACAGCTGGCCCTGGGGATACACGCGGCGGGGATAGGGCTCCAGGTCGAGGCCGCTGATGCCCAGTTGCCGAACCCGCTCGGCCGTCTCCGGGTCGAGCTCGCGATGCAGTTTGACGCCGCTGCTGCGGCCGGCCATCGCCTGCAGCAGCGCGGCCTTGGGCATGGCCAGCACCGGCGCCAGCCGCTCCGCCACGGCCTCGGGCGGGCGCACCGCTTGGGGGTCGTCACCGGGCAGGTTGAAGTAGCGGGGGTGGGCCCAGAGGGTGAAGCGCTCCTCGTCGAGGGCCACCAGGCGGCCGTGACGGTCGACAATCGTGCGGCGCTTGCCCAGCGGCGTGATCGCCTTGGTCTGGATGGCGCGGGCCCGGCTCTGGAGGTTCCCCCCCTCCACCACCTGCAGCCAGGCGAGCCGGCCGGCCAGCCCCAGCAGGCCGCCGCAGAGCAGCAGGTAGACCGCCAGCATGCGCCCCACGGGCACGGCCTGGATCGAGACCACCCGCCGGCTGCGGCGGTTGCCGAGGGTCTGGGCCATGGGCTAGTAGCCGGCCGGCACGTTGCGGGCCTGGAGCTGCAGACGCCGCAGCAGCGGCTGCACCCCCTGGTCGGCGGCAGCGCTGGGTGCCGGCAGATAGATCAGCTTTTCGCTGCGGGTGGCCACCAGCCAGCCGGGCTTGCGCACGGCAGCGATGTGGTGCTGCTCCAGCACGGCGCTGGCCTCCTGCAGCCGGTGCTCCAGCACCTGGGAGGTCTCCAGCTGCTCGTAGCTCTGGCCCCAGCGCGACTGCCAGTGCAGGGTGAGGCCGCTGAGCGCCAGCATGCAGACCCCCAGACCCACCAGGGTGCCGTCGCTGAGCCTGTGCAGGTTGGCCAGCCAGGGGGAGCGGCGGGCGATCCGGCGGCCGGAGAGGGAGCCGCCGATCAGCTCCAGGGTGCGGCTGTCGCGCCGCCGCACCGAACTGGGCCAGGGCTGGGGTCGGCTGCGCCGACGGGGTGCCAGGCGAGTTGGCGGGGAGGTGACAACCACGGTGGCGACCTGAATCCCCGCAAGTGAACCACCCCTGTTGGCTGCCAGCAAGGGTTCAGCCGGCCAGCAGGACCAGGTTCAGAAATGTCATGCCGTTCCAGAGGCCGTGCATCAGCACGCAGCTGCCCAGCCGGCCGCTGCGCAGCCGCAGCCAGCCCAGCCCCAGGCCCAGCACCGTCAGGGCCGGCAGCTCCGCCAGGCTGAGGTGGGCCACGCCGAAGGTGAGGGCGCTGATCCCCAGGCCCCAGCCC
>JBEDAU010000158.1:0-5163 GCA_041177605.1 Cyanobacteriota bacterium
CTCTACGTGTCGCTCTCGGGCCGCAGTGCCCCCAAAGACTGGGACATGGCCGCCCCGGATGCGGTGCTGCGTGCGGCTGGCGGGGCCTTCACCCATGCCGATGGCAGGCCCCTCACCTACAACACCGGCGATGTGCGCCAGGCCGGCTGCTTGATCGCCAGCCATGGCGTCGCCCACGGCGCGCTGTGTGAGCGCGCCGCTGCAGCCATGGCCACGATTGATCCGGGTTTTGTGGTCTGAGGAGGCCCATCTTTTCGGCCTTTTCCCCTCACCCCAGCACGCAAAAGCCGGCCCCAGGGGCCGGCTGCGTTGCCGTGGGGCCAGGTTCAGACCGGCAGCGGCGCGTCGGCCTGGGGCACACCGCGCAGGGTGAGGTTGATGCGGCCGCGGTTGTCGATCTCCCGCACCCGCACGGTCACCTGATCGCCCACGTTCACCACGTCTTCCACCTTCTCCACGCGCGCTTCGCTGAGCTGGGAGATGTGGATCATGCCCTCCTTGCCGGGCAGGATCTCCACAAAGGCGCCGATCGGGATCACCCGGGTCACGGACCCGCTGAACACCTCGCCCTCCGACACGCGGCGGGTGAGGCCCTCGATGATCCGCTGGGCCTCCTCGGCGGCGGCACCGTCGTGGCTGGCGATCGTCACCACGCCGCCATCCTCGATGTCGATCTTGGTGTTGGTGCGCTCGGTGATGCCCTTGATCGTGCGGCCGCCGGGGCCGATCACGGTGCCGATCAGTTCCGGGTCAATGCGGAAGCTGAGCAGGCGCGGGGCGTGGGGCGACATCGTGTCGCGGGGCTTGTCGATCGCCTCGAGCATCTTCTCGAGGATGTGGAGCCGGGCCGGACGGGCCTGGTTCACGGCTTCGGCCACGGTCTTGACCGCCAGGCCGGTGATCTTCATGTCCATCTGCAGGGCGGTGATGCCCTTCTCGGTGCCGGCCACCTTGAAGTCCATGTCGCCGAGGAAGTCCTCGATGCCCTGGATGTCGGTGAGGATGCGCACCTCCTCGCCCTCCTTGATCAGGCCCATGGCGGCGCCGCTCACCGGCGCCTTGAGCGGCACGCCGGCATCCATCAGGGCCAGGGTGCTGCCGCACACCGAGCCCATGGAGGTGGAGCCGTTGGAGCTCAGGCACTCCGACACCACCCGCAGCACGTAGGGGAACGACTCCTTCGGGGGCAGCACCGGCACCAGGGCCCGCTCGGCCAGGGCGCCGTGACCGATCTCGCGGCGGCCCGGGCTGCGCATCGGCTTGGTTTCGCCGGTGGAGTAGGGCGGGAAGTTGTAGTGGTGCAGGTAGGTCTTCTCGTTCGACGGGTTCAGGTCGTCCATCTCCTGGGCGTCGCTCGGGGTGCCGAGGGTGGCGCAGGAGAGCACCTGGGTGAGACCGCGCTGGAACAGGCCCGAGCCGTGCACCCGCTTGGGCAGCACACCGGCGGCGGCCTGGATCGGGCGCACCTCATCGAGCTTGCGGCCGTCGACGCGCTTGCCGTCCTTGAGGATCTGCTCGCGCATCAGCTTCTTGGTGAGCGCCTTGTAGCCGTTACCCAGCGCCTTGCTGTTGCTGCTCGCCGCCACCTTGATGGCGTCGTCGTCCTTGAGGCCCTCGATCTTGGTGGCCACCTCGGCCTTGATCGCATCGAGCTTGGCGTCGCGCTCGGCCTTGGTGAGCTCGAACTGCTTGAGCACCTCGCCGATGCCCTTGGCGCACTCCTTCTCGAGGAACGTGGGCAGGGTGGTGTCTTCCTCCACCGCCTCGGGAATCACCTGCGCGATGCCCAGATCCTTGAGCAGGTTCTGCTGGGCCTTGATCAGTTCGCACACCGCTTCGTAGCCGAAGTCGATGGCCTCGATCACGTCCTGTTCAGGCAGCTGGTTGGCGCCCGCCTCCACCATGATCACGCCCTCGGGGGTGCCGGCCACCACCAGGTCGAGCTCGGAGCGCTCGATCTCGCGGTAGCTGGGGTTGAGGATGAAGTCGTCACCCAGCAGGCCCACCCGCACGGCGGCCATCGGCCCGTGGAAGGGAATGCGGGCCAGCAGGGTCGCCAGGGAAGCGCCGGTCACGGCCAGCACATCGGGCGGCACCCGCTCATCCAGCGACAGGCAGGTGGCCACGATCTGCAGGTCGTCGCGCATCCAGCCCGGGAACAGCGGCCGCATCGGCCGATCGATCAGGCGGGCGATCAGGGTGGCCCGCTCGGGAGGCCTGCTCTCGCGGCGCATGAAGCTGCCGGGGATGCGACCGGCGGCATACAGCCGCTCCTCGTAGTCGCAGATCAGGGGCAGGAAGTCGATCCCTTCGCGGGGATTGGAGCGGGTCGCCGTCACCAGGATGGCGGTGTCACCGCACTCAACCATCACCGAACCCCCGGCCTGGGGGGCAAACCGACCGGTGGTCAGCCGGATCTCCCGACCATCGAAGGAGATCGACTGAGTTTGTCCTTGCACTGGGGCTTATCTCTCTTTGTCAAGTGCCATTCTCGCACTTGGGCTGGGGGGCTGGCGGCGGGCGCCGTCCCCCCTGCAGCAATCCGGGCCGTGCCCCAGCTGGGGATGGCCAAAAAAAAGCGCCCCGCAGGGCGCCCGCCGGGCCGCGCAGCGGCCGATCAGGTGCTGGTGGCGATCACCAGGACGACTTCACCACGCCGGGCAGTTCACCCTTGTGGGCGCGCTCGCGCAACTGGTTGCGGCACAGGCCGAAATCGCGGTACACACCCCGGGGCTTGCCGGTCGCCCAGCAGCGGTTGCGCACGCGGGTGGGGGCGCTGTTGCGGGGCAGGTTCTGGATCTGGCGGTGGATCTCCAGGCGCTCCATCGGATCACCAGCGGCCTCGAAGGCGGCCTTGAGGGCGGCGCGCTTGGCGGCAAAGCGCTCCACCAGCTTCTTGCGCTTCACGTCGCGCGCAATCATCGACTTCTTCGCCATGCGGGCTGGAGAGCGATCGGATCAGGATTTCTGACTTTACCTTGCGGGGGTGCTGCCCCTGGGGCAGAGATCGGCGATCGGGCAGCCGGGGCAGTCGGGTTTGCGGGCGGTGCACACGGCGCGGCCGTGGAAGATCAGCCGGATCGAGAGGGTCTGCCAGTCGGCCTGGGGCACCAGTTTCATCAGGTCGGGCTCGATCTGGCGGGGTTCGCACTTGCGGCTGAGCCGCAGCCGCTGGGCCAGCCGGCTCACGTGGGTGTCGACCGTGACGCCGGCATTGATGCCGAAGCACCAGGCCAGCACCACCGACGCGGTCTTGCGGGCCACGCCGGGCAACTCCAGCAGCTCCTCCATCGTGCGCGGCACCTCGCCGCCGTGGCGCTCGATCAGCAGCCGGGAACTGGCCACGATGTTCTTGGCCTTGTTGCGGAAGAAACCCGCCGATTTCACGTAGGGCTCCACATCCTCCGGTTCCACGGCGGCGGCAGCGGCGGCATCGGGGAAACGCTCAAACAGCGCCGGGGTGATGCGGTTGACCCGCTCGTCGGTGCACTGGGCCGAGAGCATGGTGGCGATCAGCAGCTCGTAGGGGGTGCGCCAGTCGAGCGAGCAGGTGGCGTGGGGGTAGAGCTCGCCGAGGCGCTCCAGGATCAGGGGCGCCCGCTGCTTGGCGCTGGGAAAGCGGGGCATCGGGTCGGGCCGGGGGGATCAGCGGCCCAGCAGCTGCTGTACCGCCGGCAGCTGGGAGGTGTCCTTGACGATCAGCACCACGCTCAGCCCCACCAGGAAGACGAAGCCCGACTGCATGAAGGCCATCTGGAACCGCTCCGGCAGCGGCCGACCCCGCAGGCCCTCGATCAGCAGCAGCAGGAACTGGCCGCCATCGAGCAGCGGTAGGGGCAGGGCGTTGAGCACCGCCAGGTTGATCGAGATCAGCGCCGTGAACACAAACAGGCTGCCGCCGCCCTGCTGGGCCAGAGAAGCCCCCATCTGCACGATCTTCACCGGGCCACTCACCTGGCCGGCGGTTTCGCCGAAGTGGGTGAACAGGGTGGTGAAGCCACCCACGGTGCGGCGCACCAGCAGGGTGAAGTCGTGGTTGGCCTGGCGGATCGGTTCGAGCGGGCCGCGGGCGGGGCGGAACGCCTCCTGGCCGTTGGGCTGCAGTTCGGCGCCGATGCGGCCGACGCCGCCCACATCCGCAGGGGTGAGCCGCAGCTGCAGCGGTTGGCCGTCGCGTTCGGCCGTGAGCTGCAGGGTGCGCTCCGGCGACGCCTTGATCCTGGCCACCAGCTCACTCACGGCCTGCTGGCCGCCGGCGATCGGCTGGTCGGCGATGCCCACGATCCGGTCGCCCGGGCGCAGGCCCGCCGCGGCGGCGGCCTGGCCGCCCTGCACGCCGCTCACCAGCACGCCGGGACTGGCCTGGAAGCCATCGGGGATGCCCATCACCACCCCCTGGGCCAGCAGCACCGCCCAGGCCAGCAGCAGGTTGGCGAGCACGCCGGCGGCGATCACCAGGGCCCGCTGGGGCAGGGGCCGGTTGGAGAGCAGATCGGGGTCGTCCTTGGGGATCGTGCTGGTCTCGTCGTCGTCGGGGAAGGCCACGAAGCCGCCCAGAGGCAGGGCCCGCAGGGCAAATTGCACGCCGCGGCGCTGGCGTTCCAGCAGCACCGGGCCGAAGCCGATCGAGAAACTGCTCACCCGGATGCCCTGCCAGGTGGCGGCGAAGAAATGGCCGGCTTCGTGCACCACGATCAGCGCCGCCAGGATCGCCACCGCCGCGAGAACACCCATCAGGCCAGGCCGTTGAATCGTTCCATTGTGGAGGGCTGGGCCGGGGGGATGACGCCTGGAGGTGGGGCCTCAGGTGGCGGTGATCCGATCGCTGCCGAAATAGGGCACCAGGGCGGCCGGCAGCCGCACGGAGCCATCACCCTGCTGGCCGGCCTCGAGCAGCGCCGCCATCGTGCGGCCCACCGCCAGGCCGCTGCCGTTGAGGGTGTGCACCAGCTGGGTGCCCTTGCCCTCCTTGAAGCGGATGGCGGCGCGGCGGGCCTGGAAGTCGTGGCACACCGAGCAGCTGGAGATTTCCCGGTAGCCGCCGGCCCCCGCCAGCCACACCTCCAGGTCGTAGGTGCGGGCGGCGGAGAAGCCCAGATCCCCCGTGCACAGCTCGATCTTGCGGTAGGGCAGCTCCAGGGCTTCGAGCACGGCCTCGGCGTC
>JBEDAU010000159.1:0-4687 GCA_041177605.1 Cyanobacteriota bacterium
GCGATCGCCGGGCTGCTGGGGCGCTACCGGCTGGCGCCGGACGCCTCCCTGGCCTCGCCGGAGGCCAGCATCGACTGCACCACCTGGGGCAGGGCCAGGCCCAGCGGATAGGCGTTCTGGCGGCGGGCCGCCTCCAGCAGCGGCGGCGGCAACCGCAACCCCAGCCGGGCCAGCACGGCCTCGCCCAGGTCGGGCTTGTCGAGGGTGCCGCTGGGCAACCCGGCCGGACTGAGCACCAGCAGCCGGGAGCACTGGCGCTGATCGAACTGCTGCACCGCCTGCCAGAGGGGGGCGCCCTCCGGGATCGCGGGCAACTGGGCCAGGGGCTGGAGGTGATCGCCGACCCGCTCGCCGTCCCAGCGCTGAACGGGCAACTGCTGGAGCGGATCGTCGGTGATGTAGCCCCGCCAGCGACCGCGATCGCAGACCAGCAACCAGTCGCCACTGCCTCCGCTGCCACTGCCTCCACTGCCACTGCCTCCACTGCCACCGCCACCAACGGCAATGCCGCCCCCGTCGCCGCGGTCGGCGAGCCGCAGACGGCTGAGATCCCGCAGGCTGGCATCGGCCTCCAGCACCCGGAAGCGGCGCCGGGCCGCATCCCGCACCCGCAGCTCATTGAGGGCCGACTGCAGCGCGAGCATCTGGCTCTGGTTGCGGGCCGCCCCCAGACCGAACCAGCCCAACAGCATCAGCCAGGCACCGCTGATGCCGCCACCCCGCAACAGCAGCACGGCGCCGAGCCCCACGGCCAGATAGGAGAGGAACCGGCCGCAGCTGTTGGCCACCACGATGCCGCGACGCTGGCTGCCGCTCACCTGCCACACCAGCGCCTTGACGATCAGCCCGCCATCGAGGGGCAGGCCGGGCAGCAGGTTGAAGAAGGCGAGCAGCAGGTTGAGGCTGCCCAGGCGGGTCACCATCTCGCCGAGCCAGGGGGCGAGGTGGGCGGCGCCATGGCCGCTGGCCAGCAGGCCGAAGCCGAGCAACAGGCTCACAGCCGGACCGGCGGCAGCCACCAGCAGGGCACCGATGGCGGTGTTGCATTCCCGTTCAACGCTGGCCACCCCGCCGAGCAGGAACAGGGTGATGCTGCGCACCTGAACCCCCTGGGCCAGGGCCACCAGGGAGTGACCCAGCTCGTGCAGGAGCACCGAGAGAAACAGCAGCACCGCGGTCACCAGGCCCAGGGCCCAGCGTTCACCGGCGCCGAGGCTGCCCGCCAGGCTGCCGCTGTAGTCCTGCTGGAAGGCGGCCGTGGCCAGCAGCAGGATCACGAACCAGCTGGGATGGATGCGCAGGGGGATGCCGCGGATCTTCAGCAGCTGCCAGCCCTCTCCCAACTCCCTGCTCCCGCAGCACCTGCGTCGAGGGCCGCCGCGGGCGGGCGACCGTGTGGACCGATCCTAGAAAGGGCACCGGGCCGGTGCCTGCCCTCCACCGCCACCGCTGCGTCCATGGCTCCCCTGCTGAAGATCTGCGGACTCACCCGAGCGGATCAGGCCGCCGCCGTGGCCGCCCTGGGCTGCGATGCGATCGGGGTGATCGGCGTGCCGACCTCGCCCCGCTGGCTGGCACCCGGGCAGCGCGCAGCCCTGTTCGCCGCGGTGACGGCCGCCAATCCGCGCTGCCGCGGGGTGCTGGTGGTGGCGGACCCCAGCGACGACCTGCTGCCGGAGCTGGGCTCCGCGGGCGGCCACCGGGTGCTGCAGCTGCACGGGGGCGAAACCCCACAACGCTGCGCCGAGCTGCGCCAGCAGCTCGGCGTGGAGATCTGGAAGGCCCTGCGCATCCGCTCGGCCCAGGATCTGGAGCGGGTGGAGGCCTACGCCGCGGTCGTGGATGCCCTGCTGCTCGATGCCTACGTGCCCGATCAGCTGGGCGGCACCGGCCACGCCATCCCGGTGGCCTGGCTGAGCCGGTTCCATCCGCCCCTGCCCTGGTGGCTGGCCGGTGGCATCGCCCCGGAGCGGGTGGCAACGGTGCTGGCGACGCTGCGGCCGGATGGGCTGGATGCCTCCAGCGGCGTGGAGCGGGCACCGGGTGACAAGAACCTGGCGCGGGTGAAGGAGCTGGTGGAGGCCGTGCGGCGCGCCTGAGCCGCCGCCACCGGGCTCAGGTGGAGAGCATCGCCTCCTGCTGCTTCACCAGTTCGAAGAATTCGGCCTTGAGGCTGGGGTCGTGGCGGAAGTCGCCCCGCACCACGGAATTGACCATGCTGGTCTGGGGTTCCTTGACCCCACGCCACTTCATGCAGTAGTGCTGAGCCTTGACCAGGATCGCCAGGCCCTGGGGTTCACAGAGCCGCTCGATCTCATCGGCCAGGATCATCACCGCCTCTTCCTGGATGTGGGGCCGGGAGAACACCCAGTCGGCCACCCGCGAAAACTTCGACAGACCGATCACCCGCTCGCCGGGCTTGATGCCGATCCAGCAGTTGCCGAGAATCGGCACCAGGTGGTGCGAACAGGCCGAACGCACCGAGATCGGACCCACAGTGTAAATCTCGTCGAGCTTCTTGACATTGGGGAAGCTGGCGATCTTGGGCTGGTGGTGATAGCGACCCTTGAACACCTCGTGGAGATACATCCGAGCCACACGCTCAGCGGTCTCCTCGGTGTTGTGGTCGTTGTCGATATCGATCACCAGGCTGCGCAACAGATCTCGCACCTTGCCGGCCACCTCGATCTCCAGCTGATCGAGCTCCCCATCGCGCAGATGCTCGGAGATGTTGTCGTTGGCGAGATAGGAGACTCCCGCCGCATTGAGGCGCTCGCGGATGCGCAGACTCACCGGCAGGGGGCCGGATTCCGGGGTACTGCCGGAGGCGAAGCTGGAGGGAAGCGTAGAGGTCATGAAGAGGCTCAGAGCGCGCCGGCAGCCGGCATGAGGGTGAGATCTTCCACCACCTGAGTGGCGGGCTGTAGGGCCAGGTACACCAGAGCATCCGCGGCCCGCTCGCGATCAAGCATGGCACGTCGATCAAAGGAACTGTCGACGGTTTCGCTATCCCAGAGGGGGGTGTTTACCGCACCCAGGGTGAGGGTGCTCACCCGGATCCCGTGGGCCCGCTCCTCGCCGGCCAGGCAGCGGCTGAACGAGGCCAGGGCCGCCTTGCTGACGCAGTAGGCACCCCAGTCGGGGAAGGCGTTGTGGGCGGCGTGGCTGCTCACGTTGATGATCAGCCCGCCGCCGTTGGCCCGCATCGGCGGCACCACGCTGGCGCACACCTGGAAGACGGCCGTGAGGTTGAGCTGCAGCAGCACCTGCCAGTGCTGCAGCGGCATCGCCGCCAGGGGGCCGGTATAGGCCATGCCGGCGTTGTTGATCACCACATCGGGGGTGCCCCCCCGCTCCAACAACCGCTGCAACCCCGGGGCGATGGCCTCCGGTGCCGCCAGGTCGAGGGCCTCGGTCGCGACCCGGCGACCGCTGGCCCGCAGGTCGGCAGCCAGCCCCTCGAGCTCCGCCCCGGAGCGGGCCAGGAGGAGCAGGTCAAAGCCCTCGGCAGCCAGGCGCCGGGCGGCGGCGGCACCGATGCCCCGGGAGGCTCCTGTGATGAGGGCGGCAGGCAAGGGGAAGGGCCCGGATGGGGTGAACAGACCGGAACCTCGCCAGGGGCGCTTGATCCCGAAGCAAACCTTAAGGGCTGCGGGAGGGGTCTGGGGCTCCCGCCTCGAGGAAGCGGCCCATGCGCCGGAACTTGGCGTAGCGCTGCTCCAGCAGTTGGTCGCTGCCGAGGGCCTGGAGCTCGGCCAGCTCCTCCAGCAGGGCGAGCTTCAGGGTCTCGGCGGCCTGCAGCGGGGCCCAGTGGTTACCGCCGGAGGGTTCGGGGAGCACCCGGTCCACGATGCCGAGCTTGAGCAGGTCGGGGCCGGTGATCTTGAGGGCCTCGGCGGCCGCCGGGGCCTTGGCCGCATCGCGCCACAGGATCGAGGCACAGGCCTCCGGGCTGGCCACGGTGTAGACGCTGTGCTCGAACATCAGCAGGCGATCGGCCACGCCGATCCCCAGGGCACCACCGGAACCACCTTCGCCGATCACGGTGGCCAGGATCGGCACCCGCAGCCGGAACATCTCGCGCAGATTGACCGCAATCGCCTCGCCCTGGCCCTGCTCCTCGGCCAGCACGCCGGCATAGGCGCCGGGGGTGTCGATGAAGCTGATGATCGGCAGCCGGAAGCGATCGGCGTGCTCCATCAGCCGCAGGGCCTTGCGGTAGCCGCCGGGGGAGGCCATGCCGAAGTTGCGGGCCACGTTTTCCTTGGTGTCGCGCCCTTTCTGGTGCCCGATCAGCACCACCCCCTGCTGGCCGATGCGACCGACGCCGCCCACCAGGGCCTGGTCGTCGGAGCCGCGACGGTCGCCATGCAGCTCCAGGAATTCATCGGTGATCACCTGGATGTAGTCCAGGGTGCTGGGGCGCTGGGGATGGCGCGCCACCTGGATCTTCTGTGAGGGGGTGAGCGACTCGAAGATCTCCTGCCGGCGCCGGGTCGCCAGGGTCTCCAGCTGCAGCAGCTGCTGGCTCACATCGACTTCCGAATCGCGGGCCAGCTGGCGGATCTGCTCGATCTGCTCCTCCAGCTCCACCAGGGGCTTCTCGAAGTCGAGCAGAGCGCGGCGGGCCATGGCAGTCAGAGAGGGAGGCGGAAGGGAGTGAAGCGCAGCGCGATGACGTTTACAC